>CAXMPH010000239.1:245-2572 GCA_964195055.1 uncultured Chthoniobacterales bacterium
AATGGCACTGCTGGTGTAGGGGATTTCTTGGCCAGAGCTGATCACCGCCTTCTTGTTATTCGTGGTGTAGATTACCGGACGCGAGAGGATTTTGAACTTACCCGTGCTCTCGAGGGCCCGAGCATAGATATCAACCGAGTCGGCAATGGTGCCATAGACACTGAGGCCGCTGAGGGCTTGGGTGAAAAGTTCCGGACGGATGAGGTCTGACGGGTTGGTGGTACTCGTACCACCCGTAAACAACGAGTTAAGGATGGTGCCGGCCGCTCCGGTTCCACCATCTCCCTGATAACGGAGAAAATAACTGAGGCCGAATTCCATATCGTCGCTCAGATTCAGCTGGCCGATGACTGCCGAGATGTAGACTTGGCGAGGGCGCACATCAAGCATGTCAAGCAGCTGGGACGCCTTCTCACGACTATCTGGGGGGCCAATAACAATGATGGAATTGGAACTATTATCGGCGATGATTTTTGTTTTCCCGATGATGACCGACTCGGGGGCCGCGTTGCCATCCGGTTCACTTAGTCGGTCAGCCGCACCGATGCCACCTCCGCTACCGGAGTTTCTCGATCCGGCACCTTGGCCCGTGCTGCGTTCGAGGGCACTGCCTCGACTTTCTCCGCCACCGCTTCCGGTGGTGCCTTCTGTCTCCTCGCCATCCGAGAGCAAATCGCTCAGCACCGGCAGGACATCGGTAGCGGCGACAAACTGCAATGATCGTTCGAGCACGGCATCAAGGGGTACGGGGGCATCTAGCTCGCGAATAAGTTTCTGAATGTAAGGAAAGTTAACCGGGCGAGTGACGACCAGAATGCGGTTGGTCCGTGGATCAGCCACGATCTGGGTTTCCCCAGCTACGAGATTGGATTCGAATTGGGCGGCTCCAGACGACGCCTGGGAAGCCTGAGCAAGTTGATTTTGCAGAGCACTACCCTGAGCGGGTTGTCCTCCTTGGGGCGGACGACTGGAGGCGGTCACCGCCTTGGCATCACGCTGCTCTAGCAGTCCTTGGAGAACCTCTGCCACTTTTTCTGCATCGGCCCGCTTGAGGGTAATGAACTCGGTCATCACTTGAGCTGGAGGAACATCCACCATCGCCTTGAGAGCGATGAGATTTTGGATAACCGGAACGTTTTCGGTGATAAGCACCGCCTGCACATTAGGAACCGGGGTGAAGGCGGTGTAGGCTTTGGGAGGACTGATAAAGGTTTGAAAAAGCTGGGCTGCCTCCGTCGGAGCAAGGTAGTCGAACTTCATGAAATAACTGACCACCTGATCGGAATCCGGCAACATATAAGGAGTGGAATAAATAGGAATTCCCTCGGCACGGGGAAATTTAGAGGGACCGAGCACCTTGGCCGTCTTCTCGTCGACCGGCACAAACGAATAACCATTGAGCAAGAGTGAGGCCTCAATCAAACGGATGGCCTCGCTCTGCGGCACCTCCCCGGGCACCATGATGGTTAAGGGCTGACCGGCAGACAAAGCCGAATCTCGGATGAGACGCTTGTCCGTCAGCACCTCATAGAGGCTAAGGATTTCATTAACCGAAGTGCTGGGGAAAGTCAGCCGCACCGTTGGCTCGGGCTGGGGCCTGGCCACCACCGGGGCTAAAGGCGCTGGGACCACCTCAGGCAAAACCGGAGCCAAAGTCGGGGCGATCGGCGAAGAGGCCTCCGCCGGCGGGCCCGCGGGCAAGGGTGACGAATCGGGGACTACCTCCTGCGCCTGACCGAGCACAACCCCAGCCACCAAAAAAATGGCTGGCCGCAGAAGAAGGCAAGCGGAAGCAAAACGGGTCATCGGAATCATTTAAGCAGATAGTGGGAAATTCTCAAGGGGTGGCTGGCACGATGGCTCGGCGCCGGATGACCCGCGGTGCTGGGGTGGGCGGCCGGCCTTGATTTTGCACTTGTCCGTTTGGATTAGGCAGAGGAGGGGTCACTCCAGTTGGGGGCTGCACTTGGCTAGGATTACTTTGGCGGCGGCCTCTCGGTGTCGCCCTCGGGGACTTGGCGGCGACCGAGGTGAGATCGAATTTGACCTCCCCGACCTCCGCTCCCTGCCGGATGGTGGCGGTCGAATCATTATATTTTTTTTGTCTATCGATTCGGACTAAGGAAACACCTCCTTCCTCCTTACTTTTTTTTACCATCAGCCTTTTTTTAGTTGCTCGCTCCATCAGAAAAATAATCGGCTCGCCTCCCACCTCAGCCAGACCAGTCAAAGCATAGCGCTGAGCCAAGCCAGCCGATTTGATAGGGGGGGCAATCGACTCAAGCTGAAAGGGTGAGCGCTCCCACAATTGCTGGTAGCGAGAGAGG
>CAXMPH010000240.1:0-2572 GCA_964195055.1 uncultured Chthoniobacterales bacterium
CTCCTCGGAGACACCGTCCTGCAAGCAAGTCAGATGCAAACGAAGAAGCGAGGGTGGTTTGGCTGGAATGCGATAGATCATCCATTGTCCAGAACGCTCAGCTTCAACCATCTGACGGTCCTTCAGATAGGCGAGATGCCGGGAAATTTTAACTTGGGGCTCCTCCAAGGCGGCCTGCAAATGGCAGACACACATAGGACCGCCAAGCAGAAGATGGACAATGCGCAGCCGTGTCTTCTCACAGAAGCATTGGTAAATCTGGAGCACGTCCATATGCCTCAACGTATATACGCGTCTAAGTATAAGCCAAGTCGAATGAGATCAGTCCCTTGCTACTGAGGGGCGCTGACCGTCTCGATCAATCGGTGCTTGTTCGGGGCAGGCTACTCATTGAATGTAAGAGTCTCCATGACCTCTCTTACGGAATACTTTACCGTTTTTATCGCGGTGTTCGTCCTCGTTAATCCGCTCGAGGGCATTCCTATTTATCTGGCGAAAACTCAGGGTATGACAACCAGGCAGCGATTGGCCATCGCCCGGACGACCGCCACCGCCATAGCGGTTGTCCTCTGGGTGTCCCTTGCCTTTGGCCATCTTATCCTAGAGCTGCTTGGCATCAGCGTCGGCGCCTTCACCCTCTCCGGCGGCATTATCATTTTTCTTATCGCCCTCAAAATGGTCCTGGGGCCCGCTGGAGGCGATCTTACCGGAGGTGGTGGTGGCGGCGGAGCCTCCAGCTTCGCCATCGTACCCCTGGCCGTTCCCCTCTTAGCCGGTCCCGGCCCGATTAGCAGCGTCATCGTCTATGCCAGCAAAGGCATCACTCACCAAGGAGCCTCCCTGGTTGATGATGTGGCTCTCGCGGTAATCATTCTGGTGGTGGCCCTAGCCGCCTTCGCCGCTCTCGCTTTGGCTGACCCGGCCCGACGACTCCTTGGCGACACCGGGATCAATGTTTTTACCCGTATTTCTGGTTTACTCGTAGCCGCCATTGCTCTGGGTCTGATTCATGAAGGACTGTCTATGCTCTATCCCCAGCTCCAGAGTACACCTTAGGGAGAGAGTAACTTTTTTTCCTCTTGGGCTCGTCAGACGCCGGCGGCGAGGCCATCGCTAAACTCGCTTGCTCTCTCACTGAAAATCATATGCCAAAAAAAATCCCTGTCGAAAAAGCTGCTCAAAAAATCGGGAGTAGCCCTAAGAAAAAGCCTGTAACAAAAAGACCAGCTCGAACTAAAGCTCCCTTACCCAAAGCCGCTGAACACCGATTAGCTGAAAATGCGCTCAAGCTTTTGGATCAGGCCAGCGACGTTCTGCGGGCCGGAATTAATCAAGGGGCCAGCGCCTCTCTCAAATCCCGAATGGCAGCCAAGAAAAAAGCGAGCACCTTGGTCAGTCGCGCCTCCAAGGATCTCTCCAAGGCCATTGAAACCGGCGGTTCAACCCTGCAAGGGCTCATCGGCAAGTTTTAGGGGCACCACCAAGCAGTCCCATCATGGTGCAGCTACTTCAAGGCTACCACCCTCCTCTAGATTACGCAGACTGGTACTGACTATGAGGGAAATTGAAGGCAAAAGCAGCTGGACTGCCCTGGGCGCCGCCTTGATCGGTGCCGTCTTCGCCGGACTTGGGGCGTTGCTCTTCGCCCTAATCGACCACACTTCCGCCCGCCTGACCCAGCCCCTCTGGCATCATGCTCCCTGGGCTGTTTTCCTCATTCTGCCCTTTGGGCTTTGGGTCATCCTTTGGCTGCGGGACCACTACTTCCGCGGTACCGACGGCACCGGCATTCCTCAAACCATTGCGGTCCTGCAAAAGGGGCCCGGCCCCCTGCGGGATGAACTGCTTTCGCTACGAGTAGCTGTTGGTAAAGCTATTTTGACAGGACTTGCTCTGCTCTCCATGCTTTCCATTGGTCGAGAAGGTCCTTCGGTGCAGCTGGGAGCCTGCTTCATGCACTGGGTGAGCAAATGGACCCGGTTTCCCCGTCATTTGGTTGAGCGAGGACTCATCATGGCAGGAGGAGCCGCCGGCATCGCGGCCGCTTTCAATGCACCGATTGCTGGCATCGTTTTTGCCTTCGAAGAAATTGGGCGGCAATTTGACAAGGAAAACATGGGAACAATCGTTCGCACCGTTATGGTGGCATGCCTCGTCTGCTCCGCCGTGCTGGGTAATTATTTCTTCTATGGCCGCGTCGATTTCGATCGGTTGGTGCCGCTCGAGTACACCTCGCCGGGACCATGGATCGCGGTGGTTATCATCGGACTGGCCGGAGGCCTTCTCGGCGGATTGTTTGCCAAAGTCCTCTTGGCCCTCATGCCTTATGTCTCGAGACTCATCCGAAGCAGAGCTTGGATGGTTGCCCTTCTTTTCGGCCTCGCTTGTGCTGGAACCGCTTGGATTTCCGATGGATCAACTCTCGGCACGGGCTACGAGCAAGCTAAGGCCCTCATCTTAAAAGATAGCCCCGCCTACCTCGCTACCCTTTCTGAGCAAGAGCTAACTGAAATGGAGAGAACCCTCGCTCACACCGGTCCTTGGTACGCCCTTCATCGGGCCTTTGTCACCA
>CAXMPH010000241.1:0-2568 GCA_964195055.1 uncultured Chthoniobacterales bacterium
AAGGGCGGTGATCCCATTGCTCTTGGAAAGAAGAAATTGATCATTGGTCCATATAAGGAGAGCTCCCGCGATCGAGAGCAGTCCAAACAGGATGGTCGAAAGAAAGGTTCCCCAAGCCCGCGAGGAGAAAGCGTAGACGATATCGGATAGTCCAATGGCTAAGAGCAAGAGCGCGACAAAGCGTAAGTAATGATACCCCGCCATGATGGGCGCTCCCAATCCCAGCACGCCCACAGCCAAGGCGATCATTCCAAAATACCAGGCAGCGGGCACGGTTGGTGGCGCCTCCCGGTAGAGAGAAGACCAGGCTTCCCGACCGCAAGGCGGCTCCAGTTGTTCTACTCTTTCGACCTGCAATGTCTTGTTCTGTACTCGATGGGCCCAGTCCTGACACTGGTTACTGAAGACCGAATAATAGGCACCATCCTGCACCTCCCCGAGTGCTTCGTAAGCTGCCTTGGCATTGTATCGTGGCTCGATAAACCAATAACCTTGGGCCGTGATATCCTCCGGCACTCGCATGGTCTTACCTTGGTCACGCTCGTGAAACCTTTTGCCATTTTCGCCATAGCCAACTTCATCGACCACCATCCCATCTTTCATGAAAAACAGCTGGGCATGTCGCAATTGCAATCTAAGCAAAGCGCCTAGCTTATTATTCACCAATGGGTAAAGCCATGACATCTTGTCTAGATTTCGCTCAGCAAACTGAGCGTAATCCGCGGTAGCGGCCTCTGGCCTAAGTTGCGCTTCGACAGAGTCCATAGGACAGAAGGTCTTTCCTCGAGCCCCTTGAGGCAAGCACCCCCTCTCGGGAAAGGAGATTTCTCCTCGCCTCCCCGCAAAATGGATTGCATGATTGATCCCTTGCGAAAGCACGCCTTGCTCACTAGTTCGTGCCCGCCGATCTACTCATGGCCAGTGTCTCGTTCCAGAACGTCACCAAAATTTACCGGAGGGGCCGAACTGAGGAAGTACCCGGTGTACTCGACCTTTCGCTCGAGGTTTCCGACGGTTCATTCGTGGTTCTCCTCGGCCCGTCTGGATGCGGGAAAACCAGCACCCTCCGCCTGGTTGCTGGTCTGGAGAAGCTAACCTCCGGGAAAATTCTCATCGGCGAGACCGACGTTACCGACCTCCCTCCAGGAGACCGTGACGTCACCATGGTCTTCCAAAATTATGCTCTCTACCCGCATCTCAGCGTTAAGGAGAATCTTGCCTTCGGACTTCGGGTCCGCAATTTTTCCGCGGAAGAAATTAGCCGGCGGGTGGAAGAAGCTGCCGCCATTCTCGAGATCAAGGGTATTCTTAACGCCATGCCTCGCGACCTCTCGGGAGGCCAGCAACAGCGCGTTGCCTTAGGTCGCTCCATCGTCCGGCAACCGCGCGTTTTTCTCTTTGATGAGCCGCTTTCAAATCTCGATGCCACCATGCGCGCCCAACTTCGAGCCGAGCTGATCAAGCTCCACCAGCGACTAAAAACCACCATTATTTATGTCACCCACGACCAAGCGGAAGCCATGACCATGGGCAGCAGTATCACCCTCCTCCGCGAGGGTAGGATCGAGCAGTCTGGCCCACCTCTTGATCTCTATCGCCGGCCAGCCAATGCTTTCGTCGCCGGATTTCTCGGAAGTCCCGCCATGAATTTTGTCAGGGGCAAGCTCCATTGCAGCGATCAAAATTGCCTCATTTTCCGTGAAGCCAATGGCGGTTCGCTCGAAATCGAACTGCCTCAGCACCCTGATAACTCCCCTCTCCTTGAAAAAGAGGTTCTCCTTGGTCTTCGTCCCGAAAATTTCCAGCCCCTCCAGCCAGACGAAAACCCAGATACCGCAACCTTCCCAGCCCACCTCGACATCGTGGAACCAACTGGTGCCGAGTCAATTTGCTACCTTCAAACAGGCAGCAACACCATGATCTGCCGGAGCCGGCACTCGGTCGATCCACGCGAAACGGGGCACCGCATGCTTTTTCGAGTCGACACCGAGAGCCTCCTCCTCTTTGACCCCACTACTAACCAAAGGATCGCTTGATTATGCCTACCCTGCGCCCCCGAGCTGTTCTTGAAGCAGCCGAAGACAGTCAACTCGCCACCTTTGCCCAGAGATCAGGCCAAGGCCGTGGGCGAGACCATCCTCAGACCCCACATCGCTGGCGCAGCGAGTACCAGAGAGATGTGGCACGGATCATTCACTCCCCCGCTTTCCGACGCCTCGAGTATAAAACTCAGGTCTTTCTCAATGGCACCGGCGACCACTACCGCACCCGCCTGACCCACACCATGGAGGTGGCCTCGATCAGTCGCACCCTCGCTCGAGCCCTCGGATTAAACGAGGACCTCTCCGAGGCGATCGCCTTGGCCCACGATCTTGGTCACTCTCCCTTTGGTCACTCGGGAGAAGAAACCCTCAACCGCCTCCTCCAAGAGCAAGGAGGATTCAACCACAACAACCAGAGTCTCCGTGTCGTTACCCTCCTGGAAAGCCCCTACACGGACTTTGAAGGACTAAACCTTACTTTTGAAGTCATCGAGGGACTTCAAAAACATTCTACCACCCGGATGGC
>CAXMPH010000242.1:0-2545 GCA_964195055.1 uncultured Chthoniobacterales bacterium
AATGGCAAGGCACACCTCCCGGGGTGTTGTTGGTTGCCAGTTGGCAATCGAGGTTCCCCAAGCGGAACTTCCCCCCAGCAATGCGGTTACCAAATCGGCCGACGGTACTGCCAAAATATTTATCGGCTGCCTTGACATAGCTCTCCACCCCATCAAATCCCAAGACGATCTCGGCTAATTTTCCTCTCCGATCAGGCACCTTCACGGAAGCAAGCGTCGCTCCGAAGTCGGAGATTCCCACGGTGACGCCGCCGGCATTTGAGAGAGTAAAATACGAAGCCTCTCGGCCATCGGGAAGGTGACCAAACGAGCGTGGGGCAGACGTCTTCATGGAAGGGCGGGATTGCTTGAGCAAAAATAGCCTAAAAGTTCCAGCGAGCAATAACCCAGCACCGCTTGAAGAATCGCCCTCTCAGAGGCAAACTCAATTTTTCCACGATGAAGCCTGCCAGCAATCCTCCATCCGACCATCCCAGCCTCACCATCACCATGAGACATACTGGGGAAACTCTCACGATGTTCCGGCAAAAGAATGGCTCCACTAGGGAATTGCACATGCGAGGATCTCTCCCCGCCAACCAGCCAGGGCCACCACTCCATATCCATACCGGCGAGGATGAGTTAACCGAAATTCTCAGCGGCACCATGACCGCTTCCCTTGAGGGATCTCCAATCTCGGTCGAGGCCGGCCAATCAGCCAGCTTTCCCCGAGGAAGCATTCACCGATGGTGGAATAGCAGTGGAGAGGAATTGATCTTCCGCGGGGTGGCCTCTCCGGTTGTCGATCTCGACCGTTACCTTCAAGGACTCTTTGAGGTACTCAACGCCGGCCAGCCGAACCATCCGCCCATGTTTTACCTCGCTCATCTTTTCTATCGGCACCGCCGCACTCAAATCGGCCTCGGTATCCCGCCAACCATCCAGCGACTACTCCTCCCTGCCATGGTGGCGGCAGGAACTTTGCTGGGAAAATACCACGGGATAAGCTGGCCGGGATGCCCGGCCCGTTGTCTGGGAGCACCCCTCCGGCCGCGAGCTGGGCTTTGACTCACCCGGAAGCGTAGCCAGAAGGAGGTCAGAGTTTCTCGATTGCGCCAACTTTCCAACTCTGGTCGAACCAAGGCTGAAGCGGCCCGTAGAGACGGAGAAGTCCAAACCATCCCTTGCCGGGAATCGTCTTAATCCAATTAGCCTCCTTCCCTTGGGGGGCTTTGGGGCCGAAGTAAAGATCGACAGATCCCTCGGGATTGATCGCCATATCCTGATCGCGCTTGCTGTTCTTGCTCGGGTAAGGCTGTTCCTTACTCTGGAGCATGGAACGGGTCTGCGGGTCGTAAACCACGAAAGACCAGAAGTCTTTTGCCGGAGGGTTGGCGGGAATGGTCAACTTGTAGTTCTGGCTACCGTCGAGGTAGTTACCCTCCCCATCGCGGGCCACGAGGGCGTACTGAGAACCAACCCCAGGGATAGCCAACTGCATCGCTGGCGTATTCACCGTGGCGAGGTAGAAAAACATGGTGCGGGCATCGAGGAAGCGCCCGCCCTTACCCTCGTCCTTGAGCCACTGGTAGCTTCCCCCTAGAAATCCTGTCTGCCAGTAGCCTTGCTGGTCCTCGTAAATAAAGGTTTGGGGATCGCGTGGAGCAAAGACAATGGCACGGGCTGTGGCATTCCCGATGGCCACTGCCTCGGTGAGAATCTCTTTCATCCGGACGTCGGGCTGGAAGGGCTGACCCTTCTCGATTCCGAGAGAGGCCAGCACTCCGAGCAACTCGGGAGAAAAGACCGCATTCGGTTCTCGTTGGATGACCTCATTGACCTCCTCATAGAATCCGTAGTCGTTGGAGTGGATCGTGTTAACCTTTAGGCCTGTCAATTTTATAAACTCCATCTCCGGAGGGGCATCTTTCTGGGCTAAAGGGTAAATCTTTAGCCCTTGGCGGAAGCTCTCCACCGCCGTGGTTGTCTTACCCTCCCCATCGAGGAAGCCACGTAGTATCAACCAGTTGATCAGGCTAGGTGACTTGGCCACAAAATAGCCTTCGGGGATTTCACCCTCATAGTCGGTTGGAATGATCAGGTATTTTCCCCCCTTACCCTTGTCTGGCCCCGGGGCCCCCATATCGACGACAAAGCGGAAGAAGGCATCGTTAATCGTGCCAGGTCCAGTTCCGGGAGGGACCTCCACGACAATGGGTCCATCACTCAAATCGAGAAAGGCCGAGGCATAAACGGTGTCCGTATTGCCGGTGAGCCAAAGCGAATCGGAATCCATCAAGCCCTCGAAAATTCCCACCTGATTGTTAGAGGTTATCCCATAACCATCGCGATGGCTGGCATAGAGCATCTCCATCGAAGCAGCTGGAACAAAATCAAGGAAGGCCCGCACGCCACGGCCAAGGTCGACCTGCCGACGCGCCAATTCCATGGTCTGCTGGTCCGGCAAACCGTCGAAATAGGAGAAAGTCCCGATGGGACTCTCCACCTTGTCTGGGGTGAGGACGGCTTCAGGAATGGTGGTATTATACCCCGGAGGAACCCCGTC
>CAXMPH010000243.1:0-2540 GCA_964195055.1 uncultured Chthoniobacterales bacterium
CTCTATCTTGCGGCAGCCTACCCCTTGCTCCTCTTAGTGCAGGCCATGGTTTATGGCGGCCTTGGAATGGATGAGCAACCGCAGGAGGTGGTGCAGTTTCTCCGAGATGCCGTAAGTTCTCGCGACCGTATAGCCATCCTCGTCATGGCCATCGTGATTGCCCCGGTGGCGGAGGAGACAATTTTTCGGGGGTATCTTTATCCTGTGGCCAAGCGGTACCTCGGATCATTTGTCGCCTTGGCCGGAACCAGTTTGCTTTTCGCCATCTTGCACGGGCACCTCTCCTCCATTCCTGCCCTCTTCACTCTGGCCATGTGCTTAGGCTTAGCTTACGAAAAATCTGGCTCCTTGCTGGTGCCCATGATTATGCATGCCGTCTTTAATGCCGTCTCGGCCGCCGCTATTCTTTTTCTCCTGTGAGTGAAGATGGAATCGGCGCTGAAGATGCCCTGATTGGGCGATTATCTGCTTTGCTGCGGCCCACTGGTGCTGGAGTGGTCGCAGGCATCGGGGATGATTGCGCGGCTTTGGAGGGTCCGAAGCGAGGGTACTTGATTTTACTCAAGACCGACTGTGTCGTTGAGGGACAGCACTTCCTCAAGACTGATTCGGCGCGCGCCGTGGGCTGGAAGGCGGCCTGCCGCGCCGTCAGCGATATAGCCGCGTGTGGGGGGGAGCCTGTCTCTGCCCTAGTGACCTGCGTCGTTCGGCCAGACCAGACCGGCCGCTGGTTGCCTGATCTTTATCGGGGAATTGAAAAAGCTGGATGCGCCTTTGATTTTGATGTGGTAGGTGGGGAGTTGTCTGGGACGGAGGGGGAGATGGTGATCAGCGTGTCCATGACAGGCCAAGTTTCGCGCAAGGACTTTGTCCGGCGTGGCGGGGGTCGACCAGGCGATGTCCTTTTTGTCACCGGGGTTTTGGGAGGGGCGCTCCCTTCGGGTTGGCATCTGAAATTTCAACCACGCCTAAGGGAGGCGCGTTGGCTGGTGAACAACTTCCGGGTACGGGCCATGATGGACTTGAGCGACGGGTTGGCTGCCGATTTGCCACGCTTGGCTCGGGCCAGTGGGACAGGCTATCAGATCGATCCTGATCTTGTGCCGCGGCGTCGGGGAGTTTCTCGGGCCGGGGCGATGGCTGATGGGGAGGACTTTGAGCTGCTCCTCGCCATGGCGCCGCGCCAGTCGGCTCGTTTGCAAGAAGAATGGCGGGCTCAGTTTCCCCGATTGCCTTTGACCCGCATTGGAGTCCTCGCCAATAAGGACAAAGAAGAAGGTTTGGGGTTGCTTCGCGGCTATGATCATTTTGAGTGATGAAAACTAAGGCCTTCATTTTTGATATTGGTAATGTGCTGGTACGTTTCGACTACGGAAAACTTCGTCGTTCTCTGGAGTCTCTCGGGGGGCAGACTGCCGATCTTGCTCAATTGGAGAAATTGTCCAAAGGCTATGAGCGGGGGGGTATTGGGCGGAGCGACTTCCTGGCGCAGTTGTCCACCGTCTTTAGTCACCCAGCGCCGGAGGCCGAAATAGCTCGAGCTTGGCAGGATATTTTCGAGGCGAACTACCCCATGTGGGAGGCGGTGGAAAAACTCCAGTCGCAGTACCCGCTCTACCTTCTCTCCAACACCAACTGCCTCCACCATGAGTTCATTGAGGCAGAATACAGTGTCTTGCAAAAGTTTACTGATGGGGTCTTTTCTTATCGGGCCAAACTGCTCAAGCCTGAGCCGGAAATTTTCCTCTTGGCGATCCGCCAATTCGGAGTGCGCCCAGAGGAAACATTCTACATTGACGACATGGCGGCCAATGTGACGGCGGGGCTGACCTGCGGCTTACGAGCTTATCAATACGACCCGGATGCCCATGAGGATTTTCTCCTTACTTTGCGTGGGTCCGGGGTGCATTGCGTTTGACTTGGCCCGTCTCCGATTTACCCTGCGGCGCAGTGAAAGAAACGTTCGCGCAACTAGAAGAGATTTATCACCGCCCCTTTTTCGACTTAATCCAAGAGTCGCGCCGGGTTCATGAAAAGCACTGGCCGGGCCGGGCAGTCCAGCTCTGCACCTTGCTCAGTATCAAGACAGGCGCATGCAGTGAGGATTGTGGTTATTGCTCCCAGAGTGCGCACAACCAGACGGACTTGAAGCCACAGCCTCTCATGTCCACCCAGGAGATTTTGCCACATGCCCGGGCGGCCAAGGAAAACGGTTCCACACGCTTTTGTATGGGAGCGGCTTGGAAAGGGGTGCGCGCAGGAGACCGGCGCTTTGAGTCCGTGCTCGAGACGGTCCGCGAGGTGAGCAAGCTTGGGATGGAGGTCTGCGTTACTCTCGGCCAACTCAGCGATGAGGAGGCCCGCCAGTTGAAAGAGGCTGGGGTAACGGCCTACAACCACAACATTGACACCTCGCCGGAGTATTATCCCGAGATTGTCACCACCCATACTTTTGAGGATCGGCTTAAGACCATCGCATCAGTCCAGCGAGCGGGCATGGATGTTTGCTGTGGCGGTATTCTTGGGATGGGGGAAATGGT
>CAXMPH010000244.1:0-2533 GCA_964195055.1 uncultured Chthoniobacterales bacterium
AGCTCCTTCGGGAGAAAAGTAGGACTCGAGAACCTCCGCCCTTACCTCATCGGACAACTCGGAGAGCGCCGCAGCGGCCGCCTCAGTGAAAGAACTGCCGATGCCAATGAGAGTCTGGTGGGTCTGAGAGAGATCCACCTGAAGAATCCGATCCGACTTGATATCTGCCCGGGGAACCACAGGAGTCAAACGATCGCCCTCCCGGCTGGTCTGGAAGACCTTGACGGATCGCTCGCCTTTTGGGGCGGAATCCAGAGCGAAGGTAACTGCAGGTAGTGCTAGTACAAAAAGAGATGCAAAAAATATGCGCATAAAATCTTTTTGCCTAACTTTCTCGATCGGGTCGACAAAAAAACTCAGAGAAAAACGCGAAATTTTACAAGGCGGCTATGTTCCCAGCTCTGTTTCTAAGACTTTAAGATAATCTCGCAGAAACTCCGTTCTTGTGACGGCAAGGTCGTGGCCCGCTGAGGTCTGCATCGAAGAGGATAACCGCAGGAGCTTGGCGTAAAAGTGATCCACGATATAGCGAGTGTCGTCCGGTTGACGCTGACGACAAAATGGATCTTCCGGACTGACAAGAGCCTGCCCCATGTGGCCTCCTAGCATGAGGCAACGCGTCAGGCCCACCGCTCCAAGGGCTTCTAACCGATCGGCATCCTGAAGCACTTTGGCCTCCAAGGACTCTGGAGCAATGCCAGCCGAGAAACTGTGGGCCACGATCGCGTGATGAATCGCAGGGAGGTGAGTCGATGGATAGCCCTCCTCTTTCAGCAGAATTACGGCATGGTCTGCCGCCAGCCGAGAGGCCCTCGCCCGATCTGGAGAGGATTTGGCAACAAAAACGCAGTCATGGAGCCAAGCGGCTGGGAGGAGAACCTCCAGGGCAGCACCCTCCGCGCTCCCTATCTTGGCCGCATTGGCCACCACCCGACGTACATGGGCCAAATCATGCGCGGGATCACCCACCTCCCCTGCTTCGATCCAGCCGCAGCAGATAGCCTCCCACTTTTTACGATCGATCATGGTTCTCCCACTTACTTGTCATCATCCGGCAAAAGTTACTCAGCCAAGACGAAGAAACGAGCCCATTCTAGCAAGATAATGATGTCTGGTTTCACAACCTCGCGAGGAACGGATCCTCCCGCCAAGGGCTGAGACAAATGGAGGGTAGCCGTGAACCCGTCTTAATTTTCATGCCCCACAAGTTTGCTGCCAGCCCGCCGCCCCACCGCGATTAAAAATTGACATAAATTAAGCAGAGGAAAGAAGATACAGAATATATGCTCTACACAATTGCAGTCATTTTGGTTCTGCTCTGGTTGCTCGGGTTGGTCTCCTCCTACACCCTTGGCGGATTAATCCACGTCCTTCTTCTTCTGGCCGTCATTGTCGTCCTCCTCCGCCTTATCGGTGGCCGGCGCTAACCAAGTCGGTCGCACCATCACGGCAAAGAGTGCCGTGAGGGCAACCCCTGAACGGGTCTATCTCTCCATGGGGGCCCTCAGCAAGGTTCCTCCTCAGGCACCTTGCGCTATGATGGAGTAGTGGTTTAGATACATAAGTATGAACTACGCCGTCCTTCTTGCCCTTTTACTTTTTCCCTCTCTGGCTTACGCCGATGCCGATTTACCAGCGACCAGGGCAAAAGCCGAGGCGGGTGAAGCGGCGGCGGAGTACCAAATTGGCCTGAAGTATTACCAAGGCAGTAGCGTGGGGCAGAATTATGCCGAGGCTGCCAAGTGGTTTCGCAAGTCGGCCCAGCAGGGGTTCGCTATGGCCCAATTTGATCTCGGAGTCATGTATTCCAGCGGCAAAGGGGTAACTCAAGATGATCAACAGGCCTACGTCTGGCTCAGTCTGGCGGCGCAACAAGAGAAATCAGCAGGTGCCAGTAAAGCCCTCGAACTCGCCGCCAAAAGACTCTCGACCGAAGCTTTGGCTAAGGCACAGAAGCAAGCAGCCAAACGGTTCGAGGAAATTAAAAGGAAACAGAAGTGATGCCGACAAACCGCCATCTTGAGGCCGCCATCGGTTATCTCGGCCTCGGCATGGCATCAGACGCATGGGAGGAACTGGAAGAGATCGATGTTGCCGAAGGCGCTAAACCGGAAGCCCTAAGGGTACGGGTCGAGGTCTGCCGCGTCTTGAAAAAGTGGAAACTCATGGCAGAGCTCAGCAGCCACCTCCAAACTGTCGAACCGGACGAAGCAGGTCATGCGGTCAATCTGGCCTGGGCCACTCGGCGGCACCAGAGCATTGAAGCCGCGGAAGTGATCCTCGTGGCGGCCTTGCGCCGACACCACGACGACGCCCTCATTCGCTACAACCTAGCCTGCTATTGGTGCGTTATGGGGCGGGTGGAGGATTCTCGTCAGATGCTGGAGAGCGCCTGCAAAAAAGAAAAAGGACTACGAGAAGTCGCTGACCCACCTGCACCGAGCGCTCGAGATCTACAGTGCGTCGCGCAAGAAACAGAAGGGCGACCTGGACTACCCGCACGTGCTCGGCACTATCGCCAATGTGCTGCGCG
>CAXMPH010000245.1:0-2507 GCA_964195055.1 uncultured Chthoniobacterales bacterium
TCACGCCAAGTTTTAATCAACCGGACCGCCCCCATGGTAGTGAAAGCGATCCAATCCATTCCTGGACTGTAAAGAGGATCGAGAAAGGCCGAGGCATCCCCAGTCAAAACGAAGCCGTCACCTGCAAAAACGGTCGAGCAATAAGGCAAATTGCGTCGGAAATGGACGTCCCCCTCGATAAACTCCGCCCCAGCCAACATTTCTCGGGCCGCGGCATGCTGGGAAAGAAAGGCCCGCAACTTCTCCCCCACCGGGGCGGCCTCGGCCGGCCATTGCGCCCGACGAGGGTCGACCACGACTCCAATGCTGGTCTCGCCCCCCTTCAAGGGAATCCACCACGCCCACCAACCGTCACCGGCGATATGATTGGTCGCGGTACCACGGATCCCCACAAGTGACTCTCCCAGGCCGCCATGCCGTGCTCTTAGATCTACCGAGTCCCAATCCCCTGCCCCCCGCCAGCGGGACCAAGCAGAAAGGGTGGGATGATCCACATTGGGACGGAGCCAGCCCTGAGCCCGAGCCAGCATGGCCTTAATACCCGAAGCGTCCACGACCCAGCGGGCCCGCAAAGTACGACACCCACCGCCGGTCTTCACCTGGAGCGACTGCCACCCCCCCGACTCAAGGACAACCGAGGTCACCGCCGCCGGACGCAGGATCTCTGCTCCAGCCTCCCCGGCTCGCCGGAGCACTTCTTCGTCAACAACCGAGCGATCAATAAGAAAGGAGGGAACAGTCGAGAGATACTTCCCTCCAATTTCCGAGCTATCACCGAGGTCATCGACCCGATCATTGGTAAACCAAAAGCGTAGCCCATTCTTGGTCAATTGCGTCTGGGTAAGGAACTGAGTCAATCCGAGAACATGGCAAAGGAAATACCCACTGACTTCGACGGTGGCTTCACCCACCCGCCGTTTGAAAGCGGTGTTTTTTTCCAGGACCACGATACGGAGTGAGGGATCCTCCCGCTTGAGTAAAAGAGCAGTGGCGGCGCCACTGAGAGCACCACCAATCACCGCCACATCGTAATCGGAGTTAGGTGGTAGATTCTCAAGATCTTTCATCTCTCATAGAATAAGTGTCTCGACCTGCGGTGGGCAATCGTGCAATTCCCCTCCCCAACTTATGCGGAAACACTGGTTGGTCTTAGTGCAGGTAGCTTTTTCTGCCTTTCTTCTCTGGCGGATCTTCGGCGATGCCTCCCTCCGCGCCGAAGCGTCGAGCTTGCTTGGCTTGGCTCATCCTTTCTGGTTGGCCTCCGGGCTTCTCATCGCCTTCACCGGAGAATTCCTCTGCGCTATTCGCTGGTGGATCATGCTGCGCATCTTCGGCGTACCCGTTAGTTTTGCGCGCACCTGTGCTTTCACCGCCTCGGGACTCTTCTTTTCCCTGGGATTGCCTGGTTCCGGAGGTGGTGATGCCTTTCGCATTCTCTACGTCATCAGAATCCATCCGAACCATAAACTACGAGCCACCCTCTCGGTCATCGCAGACCGCCTTTGCGGGTTGGTCGCCCTCGCCCTGACCTTGATCGTTCCGCTCTTCCGCTTGGAGGAGTTCAAACTTGATCCTGTGGCCTGGTACATTTTTCTCATCTCCTCCCTCCTCGTCCTCGGGGTGCTGGCCTTGGTCTTCCTCTGGTGGCTCACTACGGTACCCTCTCTCCACCGACGCTGGTTACCCTACCTTCCCCATCACCTTCGCGAGAAAGCAGCAAAAATGGGCCAAATCTTCGGTGGGCTAGGAAAAAATCCACGGACGGTTAGCTTAGCTATTCTCTTAGCTATCATAGCTTTGGCCGCTCACTTCACTACCTACTTTTGTAGCGCCCGCGCTTTTGCTCTGCCCCTTAGCCTTGCTGACTTTTTTGCCATTATGCCACTGGTGGACACTCTGACCATGCTCCCGGTTACCCTTTATGGCCTCGGTTTGCGCGAAACCCTTTTCGAGTATCTGCTAGGGGGAGTTTTTCACATTCCGGCTGGGGCCGCCACCATGGCTTCTCTGACAGGCTTCGGACTTCAGGCCGTGGTCGCTTTGCTCGGCGGATTGTGTGTCCCTTTCACCACTCCGGCAGCGATCAAGGCTTAAGCCCGGACCATCTTGCCACTCGCCGTCCGGGGCAATACCACCTCCCACTCAAACCGAACCGGAATTTTGTAGCTGGCCAAGCGCTGACGGCAAAAGGCGATCAACTCAGCTGCTGCGGGAGGATCCTTCGGATTCTGTGCTACCACTTGCGCGACGGGTAGCTCACCCCAGTGCGGGTGCGACATCCCATAGACTCGCACCTCAACTACTTCGGGATGGGTCTGCAAAATATTTTCAATCTCCTCAGGAAAGCACTTACTTCCTCCCACATTAATCACCGATTTGAGACGACCTACTAGGTGGATCGTACCATCAGGATCACGACGGGCGAGGTCACCGGTGGCGAACCACCCCCCTTGCATAACCTCACTTCTTCGGCGCCACGGAACCAGATAGGCATCGAACATTCCCGG
>CAXMPH010000246.1:0-2504 GCA_964195055.1 uncultured Chthoniobacterales bacterium
CGACGCCGCGGACTGTTGCTCGGGTCGCAATACATCCGATCCTTGGTGATATCGACGTAGAGACTGCTCAGATCAACCGCACAAAATTGGTTGAGAGTGTGGTAGACCCTGTGAAATTCGAGCTTCTCGTACGCCTCGGTACAGGTTGTCTCAACCTCAGCTAGACGGGCCAGAATCCAGCGATCAATCGCGGTGGGTTCCGTGACCGCCTCAGCATCGTAGTCTTGTAGGTTCCCCAAAAGAATCCGCAGGGTGTTGCGGATCCGGCGATAGGTGTCGCCGAGGCGCTTGAACATCTCTTCCGAGAAGGGAACATCGTCGGTAAAGTTGACACTGCTGACCCAGAGGCGGACCAGATCAGCTCCATATTGGTCGACAAAATGCATCGCCCCCGTTGGTTTTTTATAGCCACCTTGGGCGGACTTGGAGAGCTTCTCTCGGGTGTCGACGTCGACAACGAAACCGTGGGTTAGGCAGGTCTTATAAGGTGATCCCCCTTCGGAGCCGATCGCGGTGATGAGAGAGGACTGAAACCAACCCCGGTGCTGGTCGGTGGCCTCAAGGTAGAGGTCGGCCGGGTATTGCAGTTCCGGTCTCCGGCGGAGAACGGCTTGATGGCTCACTCCAGAATCGATCCAGACGTCGAGGGTGTCTTTACCTCGGGTAGTGCCTGGAGGGAGACCAAGTAGGGCCGTCCACTCTTCGTTGGTCAGTTCGAACCATGCGTTGGAACCACGCTTTTCCACCACATCAGCTACTCGAGAGATGATATCTGGATCGAGCAGAGGTTGGCCCTCCGGTGTGTAAAAAGCGGGAAGCGGTACCCCCCAACTCCTCTGGCGGCTAATACACCAGTCGGGGCGTGACTCGACTGTTCCGGTGATGCGTCTGAGTCCCCATTCGGGAATCCACTTGGTCTGGTTGATAGCTTTAAGGGCGTCCTCTCGCAGGTCGTCGATCCGGATGAAGAATTGCTCCACCGCGCGGAAGATAACCGGGGTTTTGGAGCGCCAACAATGGGGGTAAGAGTGCAGATGGGGAGCGACGCCGAGGAGGGCGCCTTTTGATTTGAGGTGATCAATAACTAGCTGGTTGGTCTCGAAGATCGGCCGACCGACCCACTGAGGAACCCCGCACTCGGTGGTGAAGCGGCCGTACTTATCGACAGGGCAGAGGATGTCCAGCCCGTGGGCTTTGCCCAGTTGAAAATCATCAGCACCGTGGCCTGGGGCGATATGGACGCAGCCGGTGCCGCTGTCCATGGTAACGAAATCCGCGGGGAAGACGGGGACTTGGCGGTCGAGGAAAGGATGATCGGTGATCGTCCCCTCTAGATCGGCGCCGGGAATAAGTTGGGCTTCGCCCTGCTTTTGCCAACCGGTTTCCTCGCTGAAGGCGGAGACGCGCTGACTCGCTATCACCAAGGTGCGCTTCTCTCCGTCTTGAACAAAATCTTGCACGACATAGTCCTCTCGGGGGCTGACCGCGATGGCGAGGTTGGCCGGGAGAGTCCACGGAGTGGTGGTCCAGATGACAATGGAAGCATGGGCCGGAAGGATGGAGCTCTGGGCGACGGCAAAGGCAACGTGGCTGGCTGGTGATTCTTTGTCTTTGTATTCGACCTCGGCTTCGGCCAGAGCCGTCTGAGCACCGTAGGACCAGAGGACCGGCTTCTTACTCCGGTAGACGAGGTCTTTCCCAACAAACTTGGCAAAGGTGCGGAGAATGTCGGCCTCGTATTCGGGGTTGAGGGTGAGGTAGGGGTGGTCCCAGTCAGCAAAGATGCCTAGGCGGCGGAACTGTTGCCGCTGCAGATCGATGTACTGGCGGGCGCAGGCCTCAGATCGTTGACGGATTTCTAGGGGAGTGAGCCCGGCCTGTTCCTTGACCACCTTAAATTCAATGGGTAAGCCGTGGCAGTCCCATCCCGGAATGAAGGGAGCGCGGAACCCTGCCATAGCCTTGGACTTAACCACGATATCTTTGAGGGTCTTGTTCAGGGCGGTGCCCATGTGGACGTCGCCGTTGGCAAAGGGAGGTCCGTCATGGAGCACAAAAGTCGGCGCGTCCCGACGAGCTTCCTGAATGCGGGAATAAAGGCCGTCCTTTTCCCAGACGGCAAGTTGTTCTGGCTCGCGTTTGGTCAGACCAGCTTTCATCGGAAAGTCGGTGCGCGGCAGATTGAGGGTTTGTTTGTAGTTCTGGCCCATGAGAAGTACGGAGACTACGCTGGCAATGGCGTGAGGGCAAAAGTAGAAATTGACTGGGGGAGCTCTGCGGCAGATTTTGCGGTGTGGTAGAAGATTACTCACAGCGGCCCAGTGCCGATATTTTTGTTCCTGGGGGAGGAGATTGGCGCCAAGCCTTGGGGCGAGTTACCCACTTGGGGATCGGGGCCCACTCGGACGATCTTGAGTTCATGGCCTTTCATGGGATCAACGAGTGTCTCCATGGGCCGGGAATCTTCGGTGGGGTGGTGGTCACCGATGGCCGCGGTAGTGTGC
>CAXMPH010000247.1:0-2061 GCA_964195055.1 uncultured Chthoniobacterales bacterium
CCAACGAGCGTTATTATTTGTTGGCTACGAAACCAGGGTAGGCTTCCTGACCATGCTCCCCGATGTCGAGGCCCTCTTCCTCTTCCTCGGCGCTGACACGGATACCGAATACTAGCTTAATCACTCCAAAGATAATGAGCGAGGTAATGAAGGCGAAAGCGCAAATCGACAGGGTGCCGATCAACTGAGTCGTGAAACTGAGGTCTTCATTCCCCCCGTTGAAGATCGACAGACCGACCGCCAAGGTTCCCCAGATGCCGCAGACTCCGTGGACGGAAATAGCACCGACCGGGTCATCAATCTTGATCTTGTCGAAGAACAAGACGGAGAAGACCACCAAAGCACCGGCAATGGCGCCGATGGCCAGCGAAGCGTAGAGCGTTACCGAATCCGCGCCAGCGGTGATACCGACCAGACCGGCGAGGATGCCATTGAGGGACATCGAGAGATCGGGCTTCTTCAGGAAGATCCACGAAGTAAAGATGGCCGCCAATCCACCCGCCGCTGCCGCTACCGCGGTGGTGACAAAGACGAAGGAGACGGCTTCAGGGGCGGCGCTAAGCACCGAACCACCGTTGAATCCGAACCATCCGAAAAAGAGAAGGAAGACTCCGACAGTGGCCAGAGGCATGCTGTGACCGAGGATCGGCCGGATCTTGCCATTGACGTATTTTCCGGCCCGAGGACCGAGGACGAGGACGGCTGCTAAGGCAGCGAATCCACCAAAGCCGTGGACCAAAGAGGAGCCGGCAAAGTCATAGAAGCCCATCTGGTCGAGCCAGCCACCGCCCCATTTCCAGGATCCGGTAATGGGGTAGACGAAACCGACAAGAAGGGTTGCCCCGAGCATAAAGGAGCCCAGTTTGATTCTCTCGGCCACCGCTCCCGAGACAATCGTCGCTGCGGTGGCGGCGAACATCGCCTGAAAAATGAAGTCGGTCCATCCGGTCATGCACAATCCGGTGCCGCCATAGGAGAAGTCGGTGTCGCCATAGGCACCCATGGTGACGGGGCTGCCCCAAGCAAAGAAGCCACCGAAATCCCCCGGATACATGGCATTGAAGCCGTAAACGAGGTAGGCAAGAATTCCCATGCAGATGATGAAAACATTCTTGAAGAGGATGTTGGTGGTGTTTTTCGCCTGAGTGAGCCCTGCTTCCAAAGTGGCAAAACCCAGGTGCATCATGAAGACGAGTGCCGCCGCCAGCAGGACCCAGAGGTTGCTGATGGTGAAGAAGTCGAAGGTGGCACCGTATTTTTCTGCCATGGCGAGGTAATCCTCATCGGGCGCGGCAGCGACTACCGGTACGGCAACCGCCACGGACTCAGTTGTCGCGACCACTATTGCGGTGGCGGTCAAGGGATCGTCCTGAGCTTGCAGAGGCATCGCCCCCGTCAGCGTAAGGATGGCCAGCGCAGCCGCGGCCAGGGTGTATTTCATTCGCATCATAATGTGTGTTTTGTGTGGTTGTGTGGTTGACGCCCTAGATTCATGGGGAATCCCAGCGGCGATAAAAGATGAGTAGCATTTGTCGTGCCAAGTCCGGTGATTTTTGGCCGCAGTGGTTACCAACCAAGCAAATGATTAGTTTTCCACACCCCCGCCACCACCCCGTGTGGTTATTTTTAGACAGCATCCCGGTCTGCTTGAGGGAGCGAGCCACCACCATGACCATGGGGGAAGGAGATCCTCTCGGACTCCCCCAAGCCCCGCGGCAAACTCATCGCGCTGGCCTAACCGCACCAAGCTGCCCCATAGTGATCGTTTCTTCTTGGGAGGGATTTGTCTTTCTCCTCTGACGATCGCTATGACTTCCGCACCTTCACCTCGTATTCTCGCCCGGGTCTTCGCTTACCTTCGGCGCTATCCCCGCCTAGCCACGGCCACCCTCCTCTGTGCCCTCGGGTCCTCGGTTACCGTCATCATCTTCCCCGTGGTGACCCAGCGCATCATCGACGATGTCCTCCGCGAGAAAGACCTCGCTGCCCTCTGGCCCATGCTGGCTCTTGCCGCCTTCGGATTTCTGGCTCAGGACGGTCTCAATACCCTGCGCATTCTCC
>CAXMPH010000247.1:2071-2499 GCA_964195055.1 uncultured Chthoniobacterales bacterium
CTGGTTCGACCACCGCGCCACTGGAGACATCATGACTCGAGTGGTCGAGGACGTCAGCAGCGTCGAGCGCGTTCTTATCGACGGGATCGAGCAGGGCGCCGTCTCCATCCTCCAGATTGCCGTCGTGCTCAGCCTCATGTTCTGGTGGAGCCCCTCCCTCGCCCTCTGCGCCCTCACCCCGCTTCCCGTCCTCATCGCCGGGGCGATGGCCTACACCTTCACCGCCTCTACCCGTTACCGCCGCCAGAGGCAAACCGCTTCGAATCTCAACTCTCTCCTTCACGACAACCTCGATGGCATCCGCCAGATCAAGGGCTACGCCCGCGAGGAGTCCGAGCATCAGCGCTTCGACAGCGCCAGCGAAAAACTTCGGCAAGCCACCCTCGTGGTCATGCGAGCCTGGGCTTTCTACAACCCCGGGATGAGCT
>CAXMPH010000248.1:0-2495 GCA_964195055.1 uncultured Chthoniobacterales bacterium
CCGAAATTGTCCGGCCCCTCTTCTTCGACAACGAGAAAAAATCTTCGCCCCGAAAGGAAACGGAGGGCTGCCGTAGTCATCTGGGCAATGGTCGGGCTGTCCGGATCGTAGAGAGGCAACCCCTTGGCTGCTAGTTTCTCCTCCGACTCGTCGTTGAAAGTGTCTTGGGTCGCGAAAATGCCCAGAACCTTACCTGCCTTGCTCGGCAGGGCCGCCAATTCCTCTTGGGTAAAAACCACTTGGTAACCTGCCTCTTTGGCCTCTTCGACAAGGTTGCGACCATCCGTCCTCAAGCCTTTTCCATGCCGCCCCTCGACCCCCTCGGGCAAGTACCATTCCTCGCCACCAGCAAGGATCACCTCGACTCCAGACTCAAGTTGGCGGGCCACTATATCTGCATTTTGACTCCTCGACTCAGCGCTAACCAAAAAACAGGCGGTACCCGGCTCAACCGCACTTCCACTATTGACCACCCCAACGGCCAAACCACGAGCCTGTGCTTCCTCCATAATGCTACGACGATATCCAGAGGGAGCGAGAGGGCGACGCCCGGTACCATCGGTGCTAAAGGAGGCATGGGGAACCTTCACCCCATAGGCATGGGCGGTGGCCCCGGCATTGGAAGAGGTGGTGAGCGTATCTTTCTGATGTCCTCGGTAGAGGGCGACGTGCGGTATCTTGTCCCAGTGGATCTCTCCATCCGGTCCGGCCATGAGCATGCGAGCCGCCTGCCAGTGAGATATTCCTGCCCCATCGATGTGGAAAAAAATCGCACTGCCAGTTTTGGCTGGTTCTGGTTCTGCTGCGGCACCGGTGACCACTCCAAGACAACAGATCAGGGCTGCTCTTCGAAGGACTTTCCAGTTACTGAATTCTAGATACATCATTCCCCGATATCCTCGTTCCATAGTTGTGGTTCCTCGGCAATGAAGTCTTTCATTAACTGGATGCATTGCGGGTCTTGCCGAATCTCGACCTCGACCCCGAGGGAGCGGACGTATTCTTCCGGACCTTGGAATGTCTTATTTTCACCGACAACCACCTTGGGAATGCCATAGAGGAGGATGGCACCACTGCACATGGGACAGGGGGAGAGAGTAGAATAAATAACACACCGCTGGTAAACGGAGGCGGAAAGACGCCCTGCAGTTTCGAGGCAATTCATTTCCGCATGGTGAATGACACTGCCCTCTTGCACTCGGCGGTTGTGACCACGACCAATGATTTTCCCATCGAGAACGAGAACAGATCCAATGGGAATTCCTCCCTCCGACCGTCCCTTTCGAGCCTCGGCAATCGCCGCATCCATGAAGGAGTCTTCCTGATCCATAATGAAGTCAAAGTACGACTCTTACCCTTCTCTGGGCAATGTCCAAATCACGCAAGCTCGACACCAGTCAGCCTCCACGCTCTCATCGGTGGTGATGAAAAGTATGACTGGCTTCGGACGGGGAGAGTTCGTCAGCAACGGCACCCGCTACTCCGTAGAAATCGCAACCGTCAACCGCCGCAACGCTGAGATTGTTTTCAATCTCCCTCGGGAAATGACAGCCATGGAAAGCAAGTTGCGGGGGCTGGTTGCCTCCGCCGTGGCCCGGGGGCGAGCCACCGTCACCGCCTCTGTTTCAGCAGGTGCCAAAGCTCGCCCTTTACTTGATGTCGATCTCTTCAGCCGACTACAAAAAGAGCTCACCCAGATTCAGCGGTCTTTGAAGATCTCTGGGGATCCTGCTCTGAGCGACCTCGTCCGGCTTTATACCACGACCACCCGTGAAGCGAGTACAAGCAAGACCACCGACGAAGGAGCGCTGACCAAGGCAACTCGCGCCGCTGTTGAGGCACTCGAAGTCATGAGGACCAAGGAAGGAGCTCACCTAACTAAAGAACTCCAGCGCCTGCTAATTGTCTTCAGCAAAGAAGTTAAGGCGGTTCGCAAACTGGCTCCTCTCGTGAGCAAAGATCACCATGCAGTCTTGCAGGCACGCCTCGCTGAGGCCCATCCTGCACTAGCTATCGACGACGACCGCCTCGCTCGAGAATTAGCCATCTTTGCTGATCGAGCCGATATCACGGAGGAACTTAGTCGGCTGGAGAGTCACATCAAACAATTCCGCGAAGGCCTCAAATTGAAGGAAGCCAAAGGCAGGAGTCTGGACTTTCTTGCCCAAGAAATGTTTCGCGAATGCAATACCATAGGAGCCAAGGCCAACTCCGCCTCTGTCACCTGCCATGTTGTAGCGGCTAAAACGGAACTGGAGCGCCTCCGTGAGCAGGTGCAAAATGTGGAGTAGATGACCCGCCTCCGCACCGCCTAAAGGGGAATGACTCCCTTTCAGGCCCTAACTTTAATCTTTAAACTTCGTTTATGAAACGCCTCGGCATCCTCTTCATTATTTCCGCTCCTTCTGGGGCAGGAAAATCTACCATCTGCAGCTCCCTCCGTCAGACACCCGACACGGTCTACGCTGTTTCCTGCACCACCCGCAAACCTCGTG
>CAXMPH010000249.1:0-2066 GCA_964195055.1 uncultured Chthoniobacterales bacterium
TCGGTGATTACGACTTGATGCGTTTGGCCTTTCGCTTGGACATCGCTCTCTACTATCTCTTCATCGTCCGTCCCATTTTTCAAGGGGCCAGCGAGGGTTTTGCTCAACCGCCCTACGCCGCCCCAGAAGCCGGACCATTTTTCGCTTTTATGAGGCATTACAACCGACGTTTTGCGGCGATGGGGCGCCAACGCCGTCGGGAGGGGCGCTTTGGTTGCCACAATAACGGCCAGCGGGATCTCTTTCCGGGCTTCAATTTTCGGGTGCCCTACCTGCTTAAGGTCATCTGCTCCGCCCTCATCGGTTGGGGGTGGCTGGAGCTGAGAGAAGGCTGGCGGTCTTGGTTCGGTGCCGAAAGGAAGGAAGAACCAACTGCCGCTACTTCAAGGGTGGCTCCCTCCGAGGTGGGAGCGTAATTCAGCCTCGATCGAGGAGAGCGGCGCTGCACTGAGTGGTCAGGCCCCAGTAAGGAACGATAATTTCATTCTCCTCGCCCGCGGTAATCTTCTGAGCGGCTCGGATGGTGTCACAGGCGGTGGAGATGGTGAATCCGTCGACTTGGGTGAAGGGAGACGGGATCACCCGATGCCCGGCGCTCGCTTCCTTAACCATTTTTTTTGTCCATCCGGTGGATGTTTCTAGGATGGGACTACCGGTGGGGAATTCATTGAGGCAGGCTTTGGCCGCCTCACCGGCGTCATCTTTTCCGGTGAAGGTGAAGCCTTCCGCCAGAGTGTTGATCCTCGCCGAATTATCTGATCCTTCTCCTCCGAGGAGAACGGCAGCCGCTCCCTCCGCCGGAACCAGTCCGTGGCGGAGAAGTCCGCCAGCGCGGAGAGCGTCGAGCTCGTGAGCTTCGAATTCCTCGCCCCCCAAGACAAGGACATGGTCGGCGTCGCCGTTGCTTAGCCAGCACTGAGCCGTTCGTAGGGCGGTGGCCCAGCAGGATTTGTCGCCGATCTGCGAGTAGACGGGACCGCCAAGGCCTAAGGTGGCCACGACGTGGCTGAGGGGACTATTGAAAACTGTTTCGGGAAACAGTACCGGGGCCCCGAAGCGGCGCCCTTGCTCCGTCACCTGGCGGTAAAAGCGGACGCTATAGACGAGGCATCCCAAAAAAAATGTGGCAATGACCCCGGTGCGGGATCGGTCGATTTGGGGTGCTTTCTCCAGAGCTTGATGGGTCGCTTCCACCATATAGTAGGTGAGGGGGCTAGCCCGACGCAGGCGTGGTTCTTTTTCCCACTGAGTTAAGGCCTCGGCCTCGCGGTTGACCAGTCCCGCCAGACAGGGACGACCCGACCCCGATTTCACCTCGGATAGGGGCCAAGCACGGTCGACGGCGTCCTTGCCGAAGCCCGCTGGGGTGACCGCGCCCCATGAGAGAAGAGAGGCCTTCATCCGCGGGTAAAAAGTACCGCAGCATTGGAGCCGCCAAAGCCGAGATTGACGCTCAGGGCGGTCTCGATCTGGATGGTTTGGTTGGAGGCTGCTAGATGCTTGGAAACGAGGGGCTCGGGATCCTCTAGGTTGATCTGCGGTGGGAGTTGTCCGGTTTGCAAAGCTAGAACGGTGAGGATTCCCTCAATGGCCCCAGCACCACCCAAAGTGTGTCCCAGGGCGGCCTTAGTCGAACTCAGCTTGGTGGTGCTCCGACCAAAAACACGGTGAAAGGCTTGAGCTTCCGCTCCGTCATTGAAGGGTGTCCCGGTACCGTGGGCATTGACGTAGCCGACGTCTGCCGCCTCCCTTCCACCCTTGGCTAAAGCTTGTCTGATGGCGCGCTCCAGTGGGGCTCCATCGGGGGCTGGTTGGGTCAGGTGATGGACATCGGTGGTGTGTCCGTACCCGGCAACATGAGCATGGACGGTCGCCCCCCGCTTGTGGGCATGGGATATGCTTTCTAAGACCAAAAATCCGGCACCTTCGCCGAGCATGAGTCCTTGGCGACCGCGGTCAAAAGGACGGCAGGCTTGGGGAGCGAGCGACTGGAGGCAGTCAAAGCCACAGTAAACGAGTTCGCTGAGAGCGTCGTATCCCCCGGCGAGCACGATGTCGGCCATTCC
>CAXMPH010000249.1:2076-2442 GCA_964195055.1 uncultured Chthoniobacterales bacterium
CCGGTGAAACCAAAGTGCCTTTGTATTTGAGCGGTTTGCTGTTGCGCTTGGTAGTGGGCCACTCGGGCACTTTGACCGGAGCTGCTCTGGGCCCAAATGCCGTGAAGAAACTCCTCTCCCTTTTCCATTCCGCAGGCGGTGGTGCTAATCGACATTTCGAGGCGCGGAAGGGTGCAATGTCCGCTAGGGCCGAGGAGCCCGGCGTGGGCCAATGCCTCCGCCGCCGCCGGTTGGGCCAGTCGGCTCGCCCGACTGAGACGGGCCAGAGCTTTTTCGGTCATCCCCGTCAAAGGAGGGAGCTCTGCTTGAGCCCCTTCGGTGACCCGGCAACCTTGCACCGCGATGGCGGTGAGGGGAGCACGGGCG
>CAXMPH010000250.1:0-2435 GCA_964195055.1 uncultured Chthoniobacterales bacterium
CTGGTGATGTCAAAACCACCGCGATTACCGAGTTTATCGACATCTACCCCTCCCTTTGCCAGTTAGCTGGGCTTCCCCTACCTGAGCACCTTGACGGTCAGAGTTTTGTCTCCGAACTGAAGAATCCCGACAATCACTTCAAGGATTACGCTTACAGCCGCTACCACGATGGAGAGTCTCTCATCTCGGATCGCTACATCTACACCGAGTGGACCGACCGGACCGGGAGAGTCCACGGCAATATGCTCTTTGATCATGAGTCAGACCCCCAAGAGAATGTCAATGTCTCCCAGGATCCGGAGTATCAGGAGGTGGTGCAACGCATGAAGGGCCAGCTTGACGTCGTCCGCGACTCCATCGACTGAGCTTATTGCTCGGTCGATCGTTCCTGCCTTGGGAAACTACCTCTGAGTGATCGTAAATCTTCCCGTAGGGATATCCTGCACTCCCGCAATAATTTTCAATTCACCCTGAGCAACCGCGTTGCTGATCACGACAGAGCGCTGCATTAATTCACGGATGCCTAAGTTGGCGTTGCGCACCGTAGCCTGGCCCAGTGCCTCAGGACTTTCGGGGTCAACTTCGAGGGCGCTAGGATTGATGATCTGATCGATTAGCATGGGGAGCGATCCGGGTAAGACGCTGGAGTCATCGCGGTGGGTAATGGCCGCTTCGACGGCTCCGCAGGAAGAATGCCCCATCACCACGATCAGCTTTGTTTTGAGGATGGCTACACCGTACTCGAGGCTGGCAATGATCTCCGGGGTGGGAATATTGCCGGCGACGGCACAGACAAAAAGATCACCGAGGTCTTGATCGAAAACAATCTCTGGCGCCACCCGAGAATCCGCGCAACGGAGGATGGCGGCAAAAGGTGCCTGGCCATCGGCAAGAATGGGGCGGGTCAAGGAAGTGCTCTTGGGATTCTGCATGTCCTTAACATAGCGAGAGTTTCCTTCTACGAGGGCTTCCACGGCAGCGTCTGGAGTGGCGGGCCTATCCTCCTCTCTCACCGTAGCCTTAGCATCCGCAATCCCTAGGGTGAGCAATGAGGTAAGAACAAAGGTAAGTAAGGACTTTTTCAGCATTCCTAGAAAATATGCACTGAGAACCTTAGAGTACAAGAACTCAACGACTGAGATCATGGCTTTGCTAATGAGAATAATCGCCACGTCGCCGTAGAGCGTCTTGATCTTGGATGGTCTAGGTTTGCCGCAGTCGCGGGGATGCCCGACCAAAGTCCAAGGAATTTTTGGCCTTGCCCATGATGCTTGCAAGCGGGGAGGCTTCTCCTTGTGAATCCCAACCAACCAATGAAAGTAGACCCCTACACCAAAGCCATCCTCACCGTCATCGCCCTCGCCCTTGTTTCTTTGGCCTTTCGAGACGTTCCTGTCATCTCAACCGCCGAGGCAGCCGAGGGCGATAGTCAGTTCAATCCTTTGTATGTCAATGTGGTCAACACCCCAGAGGTGAAAGTTGAAAATTGGCCATCCACTCTCGGTCAATAAGGCTAGCCCAGCCGAGTTCGCTGGAATCATCTGGATTGAAAGCGGGTCGGGCGAGGCTTCCGATGCTCTCATCCAAAGAAACAGGTCGGAAGAGTATTCGCTGAACCCCGAGAAATCAGAGTTGCAGCGGCTTCGATGGTTAAGATCGGTCTTTACTGACCCGCTTAGGCAAGCCACTCCTGAGGTGAGGCTGCCCAGCGTATGGGGATCTGTCGCAAGAGTTTCGATGAGATCGTAAAGCGCCCATCCCAACTGGGTGGCGTTTCGTGTTTTGAGGGGCATTAAAGCGGAACGAAAAAGCGAACTTAAATATATAATTTATAACGACTTAAAAGTATCGCGTTAACTACCCCAGCATCCTTTTTCTGCGGGTAACTTATTCCCGTTTACGCTTACCAGTTTTCTTTGTCTCGCTTAGCCCATTGTGAGCTAGAGTAATATATTATTCCACCCATCCAGAGAATCCCTCCAGCGTTGGGATAACTCAACCAGTCAGCGTCCAGAAGCCGTACGATCAGCATGTAAAGTGGGAAAGTAAAAAGAACGAGGCCTGGTCTGATAAGACCTTTGAGGATCTGTCTGAAGTTCTTTCTACGAATATCGTAGATATTTCAACTCCGTAAATGCGGCACGGCAAGGTAATTGGGTGTCATAGCCAACGCCGGCGTACCAAGCGTCCGATCTTCCACACCCGAGGACGGGAGATTTTTGTAACAATTTGTAACAAACTGATGCCAATTTTTGCTTACAGATGCAAACTCGGGGGTACCAGACGGGAAGGCCGTGGGGCCAGTATTCATGCGGTTCACAGAGGGAATCGCCACTTTTGAAAATGGCAACCCTAACGGGATTCGAACCCGCTTTTACGCATTCGCGAGACTGCGCGATAAATGCGCATCCTCGCGCGCTTCGGCGTATTAAAGG
>CAXMPH010000251.1:0-2425 GCA_964195055.1 uncultured Chthoniobacterales bacterium
GAATTTGCTGGGCCCGCTGCTCAACCTTGGGGTGGCTCTCGCTTTGGCGGTGGTGGCGATCTTTTTTCTGGCCAAGCTCCTTCCTCACATACCCCTGCTGCGTGGCTTGGTCCTGACCGCTAGCGGCCGGAGCGGCACCTCCTACCGACCGGACGAACCGGGAGTGTCCCCATCTCCCATGGTGGTCGGACAGACGGGGATCGCGGTTTCGATGCTGCGTCCGGTGGGCCGAGCCGACTTTGATGGGGCGGTTTTGGACGCCAAGGCCGAGGGAGATTTTCTGGAGCAGGGCACCCCGGTGGTGATCCTGCGGGTCGAAGGCCGCGAGGTCATCGTCGAACGATCGAGAGGCTAGCCCGAGGTGGACTTTGTCTGGCTGGCCGCGGCCCTTTTTCTCGTCGCGGTCCTTTATTCCTCAGTCGGTCATGCCGGGGCCTCGGGATACATCGCGGTCCTCGCCCTCTCCGGACTCTCCGTCGAGGTGATTCGGCCGACCGCTTTGACCTTGAATGTCATGGTCGCCTTTATTGGTACCTACCAGTTTTGGCGAGCGGGGCACTTCCGTTGGTCCCTCTTTTGGCCCCTTGCCTTGCTGGCCGTCCCCGCGGCCTTCCTCGGGGGGTGGATCCAGTTGCCCAGCGCGGTGCTGCGGGTGCTCATCGGACTGGTGCTGTGGTTTTCTGTCGTTCGCTTGTTTGCCCGGGGGGAAGATCCGGTCGACCTCAAGCCGCCGCGGCGATCTACTGCCATGTTCTGCGGGGCGGGGCTGGGCTTCTTGGCCGGACTGACTGGCACGGGCGGGGGAATATTTTTGACTCCCTTGATGTTGCTCGGCCGCTGGGCCCGAATGCGTCAGGTCGCGGCTGTCTCCGTCGCCTTTATTTTCTTCAACTCGGCCGCTGGGCTCGCTGGTTATCTCGGAAGTGGGCGGGCCTTTCCCGAGATGGCCTGGTCTTTCTTGGCGGTGGTGGCCCTCGGAGGGTTTCTCGGTTCCCGATTGGGGAGCCGGTATCTCCCGGTCCCCTGGATTATGAGGGCCTTGGCGGTGGTGCTGCTGCTCGCTGGAGCGAAGCTGATTTTTGGCTGATCCGGCCGCGAGCTTTGCTTGGCCTAACCCCCCGCGACCATGCGGATGATTTCGAGTCGGTCCCCCGGCTTGAGTTGCTGGTCGACCCACTCGGAACGAAGCAGGGCGATGCCATTGTGTTCCACCAAGGCAGCGCGGGAGGGGAGGCCGAGTTCGACGACGAGTGCCTCAACCTGCTCCGATTGCACCTCCTTCTCGTTGCCATTGAGGATGAGCTTCATCCTAAGAGAATGCCACGGTCCCAGTCCTTCCACACCGGATCGAGTCCCATCTGGCCGAGTCGGGCGGCTACCTCCTGCGGGGTGCGCTGGTCGGAGGTGGAGAACTGTTCCGTGGCCAAGGCGTCGGTGGGGGCGTCGCAACTGAGGGCCCGACCGCGCACCGTCAGGTGGAGATTGTCTCGTCCGAGGCCGGTGTAGCCGCCGGGCTCGGTGTGGCTGCCGGCACTCATGAGGGTGATCCCCAGTGGCGCGACGGCGTCGCGCAGTTCCGCTGGCTCGCGGGTACTGAGGACCAGTCCGATGCGGGGAAAGTGGAGGCGGAAGGCGCAGAGCATTTGGACGAAATCTCGGTCATTGACGGGGTGGGTCGGCTCGAACCCTCCGGCGGCCGGTCGGAGTCGGGGCAGGCTGATGGTGAAGTGTGCCTTCCAGCAGGTGCGCAGGAGGTGATCCAAGTGGGCGGCGAGGCAGATGGCCTCCTCGCGCCAGTCCCACAACCCGCAAAGCATCCCGATGCCGATGCGCCGGAAGCCGGCGGCGTGGGCGCGCTCGGGGCAGGCCAACCGCCAATCGTAGTCCTTCTTCGGCCCCGCTATGTGGAGGCGGGCGTAGGTGGGGCGGTGGTAGGTTTCCTGATAGACAACCACTCCCTCTGCTCCAGCTTTGACTAGGGGAAGGTACTCTTCCGTCTCCATCGGGGCCACCTCGATAGAAAGGGCGGGGGTGGTGGGGGCGAGGACGCGGAGCACTTCGGCAAGGTAGCCGCTGGAGACAAATTTCGGATGCTCGCCGGCCACGAGAAGGATGTTGCGGAAGCCCTGGCCGGCGAGATGCTGGGCCTCGGCGAGGACTTGCTGGGCCTCGAGGGTGACGCGGAGGATAGCGTTCTCCCGAGAAAAACCGCAGTAGGTGCAGCTATTGATGCATTCGTTGGAAAGGTAGAGCGGGGCAAAAAGCCGGACAGCCCGTCCGAAGTGGCTTCGGGTCAGCGCCCGCGAGCGGAGAGCCATCTCCTCCAAGCGGTCGTCGTCGACCGGGGCGAGGTCCTTAGCGAAGGCGGCGACGGCCGGCGTCAGGGGCAAACCCAGTGGGGCGAGAACCTCTGCGGGATCGGGCG
>CAXMPH010000252.1:0-2424 GCA_964195055.1 uncultured Chthoniobacterales bacterium
CGCCACCGATGCCGGTTCCGTTTATCTCGATCAGATCTCGGCCGGCTTTGGGGTTGTCCCTGCGACCAGTTCGCTCGGGGATGAGACCTCGACTCTCCTCTGGTCGGACGAGTTTGACGGCGACAGTCTCAAACTTTCCAACTGGACCTACGACATCGGTACAGGCCCCAATGGGGACGGATGGGGTAACAATGAAGCCCAAGTCTACACCGACAGCCCAGAGAATCTGGCGGTGGTTGACGGGGCCTTGGTCATCACCGCCCTGAATGCTGACAGCGAGTGGACTTCGGCCCGGATCAACACCAAGGGTCAAAGAGAGTTCCCCAGCGGGATCATTGAGATCGTGGCCAAGCTGCCTAAGGACGTGCAAGGAAGCTGGCCTGCCGGTTGGACTCTCGGTGCCAACATCGACACCGTGGGGTGGCCTACTTGCAACGAGATCGACATCTTGGAGTACCGGGCGACCTTCGATGAAGGTGCTACCGTCGGCCAAGCCACTCACACTCCGGCAAACTCAGGAGCCGGTGCCCTGCAAGTCTCTCCCCGTCCCGTGGTGGCCGATGTGGGCGACTGGAACACCTATGCGGTGAAGTGGGACGCCGATGGCAGGACCACCTTCTATGTCAACGGAGTGAAAACAGGCACCTGGAACGCCGGCATCACGAACGAGCAGTTCCTTCTGCTCAATCTTGCCATGGGTGGTTCCTACAACGGTGGCTTCATTGCTCCAGGGCTCAGCTCGGTCATCTACCAAGTCGACTCGATTCGGGTCTACAGCACCTCAAGCGTGACCCCTCCAGCCTCGGAGTACGACGAGTGGCTCGAAGCCAATGGACTCGACTCCGGCACCGCCTTCGGCAGCACCGATCCGCAGACCGGGTCAAGCGTGGGGGTCCTCTATTCCATGGGGAACTACAATCCCTCGCTGCTGGGCAGTGGGGGGGCGGAGAGCTCAGCCGCAGTCGTCACCGAATTGCCCAATGGTGATCTCGTGTTCATCTTCGACCTCCGCGACGATGGCAACTTGGCCTTCAAAACCTACTACACTGATGATCTGGTGGTGACGCCTCAGTCGATGATTACCGTCGTAGAACTCATCAGCGGCGCCCCGGCAGACTTCCAGCGCACCAAGGTGACCTTCACCCCGCCGGCCCCGAGTTCGAGCGGGTTTGTCACCTTGGAAGTCGATCTGACTACGGATTAATTCACCTGGCCCTCCTTCCCCGACGTCTTCAGGCGTCAGGGAGCGGGGGGCCATTTTATCCATGTTGGGTTCGCCCCTTCTGTGTCCCCTGATCGTCACTTGTCCGTGAGAGATCATTGCCCGAGTAGGGTCAGTATTTGTTCGGTTGGTCCGCTCCCTCCCTCTGGTATTCCCTCTGAAGTACCCGGGCCACTCCCTGTTATCGCCTCATTCCTTCCCCTTGACCCATGACCGAAAGCACCCACTACCCCACGCCGGCTAAAGACAAAATACCTCTGAACCAAAAGATTGTTTTTGGTCTGGGTATGCTGGCCAATCAGATGTTTCCCGCTGCCCTCGGTGTTTTCATGGTCGTTCTGGTGGAGAGCCTCAAGTTCGACCCCATGCTTTGGGGCCTTCTCTTCTTCATTCCCCGGCTGTTTGATGCGGTGACCGACCCGATTATGGGATTCATCACCGACAACACCAACACGAGGTGGGGCAAGCGTCGTCCCTATGTCTTTATCGGGGCGATCATCGCGGGAGTTTCCTATGTCATCATGTGGCAGCTCTCGGCGGAGAATAGCCAGATGTACAATTTCTGGTACTTTCTCGGCTGGTCGCTGGTCTTTTATCTTGGGATGACCATTTTCAGTATCCCCTACGTGGCCATGGGCTACGAGATGAGCAATGATTTCCACGAGCGAACCCGCCTCATGGCGGTGGCTCAGTGGATTGGGCAGTGGGCTTGGGTGATTGTCCCCTGGTTCTGGGTCATGTTTTATAATCCCGACTGGTTTGCCAGCGCCACCGAGGGAGCGCGGTACCTCTCGTTTTGGGTTGGCCTAGGTTGCATGGTTCTGGCCTTGGTCCCAGCGATCTTCTGTACCTACAACAACACGGCCACCAAGGCAAACTCATCGACCCTTGATAAGAAGGCTATTGGGGACAATTTTCGGGAGTTTATCCAAGGGATTGTTACCACCTTAAAGTGTCGGCCTTTCCGAAAAATCTGTCTGGCTACCTTCCTTATTTTTAACTCCTTCAATGTGGTGGCTGCTTGGGCCTTTTTCATCATCGTTTACTACATGCATAGTGGTAATACCGAGGCCGCGGGGAATTGGCCGGCTCTCTTTGGCTCGATCTCCGCCCTCTTTACCTGTTTTCTGGTCATCCCGGTCATCACCTGGCTCTGCCAAAAACTGGGGAAGAAGCGGACTTTTCTTTTTTCCCAATCGGTC
>CAXMPH010000253.1:0-2403 GCA_964195055.1 uncultured Chthoniobacterales bacterium
GATCGACCAAAGTCTCTGGGTGCGTACCGAGAGGGCGCTGTACTCGGATCGGTCCGGGCCGGCAGCCAGTCGAGAGGCAAACTCGTCTTGCACGGCAAAGACGGCCCGAGAAACCGGAGAGGATGTTCCGAGAAAATTACGCAGAATAGGGGAAGTAGCATAGTAGGGCAGGTTGCCCACGAGGGGAAAGGGTCCGTGCTGCATGAGGGGGCGCCAGTCGAAGTCGATAGCATCGGCATGCACGATATCGACCCGGTCGCTCGGTAACCTCTCCCGCAGCCATTCGGCCAGTCGGGCATCTTTTTCAATGAGGAGCAACCGATGGCAGCGCTCGAGGAGAGGTCGGGTCAGTGCCCCCAACCCTGGACCGATTTCAACGGCAAAGGGCACCTGCTCCGGGATAGCGGTAGCGGCGATAGCTCGAGCGAGGTTCTGGTCGTGGAGGAAATTTTGCCCGAGATTTTTCGAGGGACGGAGTTCGAGTTCCTCAAGGGTGGAGCGGAGGTCGGTCAGGCGCACGCGGTAATTAGGGTGTGCCGGAAATGGCGCTACCGCCGCTTTCCTGCAGGAAAAGTCAGCAGTCGAAGAGTTGTGGGTAGCGTTGTTTCGCGTATTCCCGGCAGGTCTCCTCGATCTCGGAGGAACTGGTCATGGTGTCGACGTGTTCGGCCAACTTGCGGCAATCCGTGAGGTCGAGCGACTGGACCGCTTTTTTTACCCGAGGAACGGCCGCGGTAACAACGCTGAGCTCGTCGAGACCGAGTCCGAGAAGAAGGGGAGTCAGCTGAATGTCGGAGGCCATCTCACCGCACATGCCAATCCAGATTCCTTGCTCATGCGCTGCCTCGGCAACCATGCGGATAAGGCGGAGAACGGAGGGGTGAGTAGACTGGTAAAGCTCGGCGATGCGTTCATTGCCGCGGTCCGCCGCCATGACGTATTGGACAAGGTCGTTGGTGCCGATGCTGAAGAAATCGACCTCACGGGCCAGTTGGTCGGCAATAAGAGCGGCGGCTGGAACCTCGATCATAGTGCCGATTTCAAGCTTCTGCGCTTGGGGAATGCCGCGGGTGGTCAAATCCTCCCGACATTCTTCAAGGAGGGCGTTGGCCCGGCGTACTTCCTCGATTTGGGAGATCATGGGGTACATGATGCGGACGCGGCCGTGAGCGCTGGCCCGAAGAATGGCCCGAAGCTGTGTCTTGAACATCTCCGGCTCGTTCAGGCAGAGGCGGATGGCGCGGCAGCCGAGAAACGGGTTATCCTCCTCCGCCGCGTCGGAAAGGTGCATCAGTTTGTCGCCGCCAACATCGAGGGTGCGGATGATCGCCCCATGGGGTTTACATTTTTCGGCAACGAGCTTGTAGGCCTCGTACTGTTCGTCCTCGGAGGGTGGGATTGAGCGGTTGAGGAAAAGAAATTCGGTACGGAAAAGGCCAACGCCCTCGGCACCAGAAGTTCCAACCGATTCGATCTCACTGGGAAGTTCGATATTGGCCGAGAGGATAATATGGCGTCCGTCCAAAGTTTCTGAACTGGTGGTCCGGATGGATTCGAGTTCTTGTTCAACGACAAACTTCTGTTTTTCGAGGTGGCCATAATCAAAGCGGGTCTGCTCGTTCGGATTGGCTACCATTTTTCCGCTGTAGCCATCGAGTAAGACGCGGTCACCGGTAGTCAATTTTGAGCAGATTCCGGAGAGGGCGACGATTGCTGGAATGCCGAGGGAGCGGGCCATGATGGCGCTGTGCGAGGTACGGCTGCCTTGCTCAGTCACGAATCCTTGGACGAGTTGCCGGTTGATTAGCGCGGTGTCGGAAGGAGTTAGGTTCCGAGCTACGATGATGTGAGGACGGTCCAGCCTGTGGAGTTTTTCTTGGGACTTTCCCAGAAGGTGCCGGACCACTCTGCGGGTGACGTCTTCGATATCGACCACCCGCTCCTGCAGGTAAGGATCATCGATTGCCGCTAGGGTTCGGCAGTACTTTTCCGCCACTTGATGAAAGACAAACTCGATATTGTGGAGATCGCGCTCCAGGCCTCGTAGGGCCTCGTCAATGAGAGTGCGGTCCTCAACCACGAGAAGGTGGGCGTCAAAGATGCTGGCATCTTTGCTCCCGATGGCCTCTGCAATTTTCTGCTGGATATCGAGCAACTCCTTCCGGGTGGCAATGAGAGCTGATTCAAACCGGGCGATCTCGTCGGGAATTTGTTCGAGGGTGATTTTACGGAGAGGGATTTCTTCCTCGTCCTGCCAGTGTACCACGACCTCCCCATCGGCAATGCCGGGAGAGACTCCGAGGCCTTGGTGGACCAATTCCTGTTCCTGAAACGTATCCATCGTGTAGGGGAGGTTTTACCGAATGATATTAAGTTGGTCAAAGCTCAAACTCTGGGGAAGTT
>CAXMPH010000254.1:0-2377 GCA_964195055.1 uncultured Chthoniobacterales bacterium
TCCTACCCCATCCTCAGTCAGAGCAAACTACTCTACCTTTTAGGGTCCGGTGCTACGGCCATCGAGGAGATTGGCCACGAATTCCGCAGTTTGCCGAGCCGCGGCCGGGTGGCTTACCCGCAAAAGATTCTCTCTCCACCTCGCCCACTCGGCGCCTCCATTTTCCATCAGAGCACGCTGCACCGTGGCCACGATAGCCTCGGGAGAGGTGGCCACTGCCCCCGCCCCCAGTTCGGACAACAATGTCACATTGCCCTCTTCCTGCCCCGCTACGACATGGCTGATGATCATCGGTCGAGCAATCGCCAAGGTCTCCTGCACGATGGCTCCTCCCGCTTTGCCGATAAAGAGATGGTTCTCCGCCAGCAACTCGGGCATGCGGTCGGTCCACCCGTGCAGGGTGAAGGAATTCATAGGTAAGTCGGAGCGCTTGAGCATGGCGTGAAGGTGCTGGTGGCGTCCGGTAACCACGGTGAGGTGAACCCCAGGGAGGGCGGTCAATCCATGGACCACCTTGGACACGGCTTTGCGGCCAGCCGAAGGGAAATACAAAATTTTCCATGGGGGTCCTATCGGCAATGGCTTCTTTGCCAGTTCCTCAAACCGTGGACTAATGGGAAAGCCGAGCACGCGAAGTTTCGCCGGGTCCGTCCCTCCCTCCGCCATGGCCTTGGCGGTTGGATCGTTCGCCACCAAGACCCAGTCGGCCGGGGCTCTGTTCCAGACGCGGTTAATCACGATCGAGTCAGTCACCACCATAAAGTGGGGACAGGAAGGCAATTTGCCCGAGTCCATCAACTCCCGTACGAGATAGCTATAAACGGGATAAGTGGTGATGACCGCCGATGGTTTTTTCTCGGCTATTAGGTGGTGGAGGGCATGAGACAAGGTCCCCAGCGTGGGCAAGGTCCAATCAAAAACAGGAGTCTTATCGTAGAGCCAGAAGAAGGCCTTCCACGTAATCGGGACCCTCTGTATTGCTAGGTTGTAGGCAATCTGGAGGGCCTTGGATGCTTGGGGGTTGACCGAAACATAGGTGTCATGCACTTCCGTCTCATATCCAGGCAACTGGGCGAAGGCATCGCGCAGGTTTCTCGCGGCCGAGTTATGTCCATCGCCGAATCCCGTAGTAAAGATGAGAATCTTACGCTTCTCCATAACCATCAGATGTTACCCAAGGCCTGCCTCGCTCGGTCTTTGGCCTCGGCGTCATCTGGCGTCTTATCGGGCAGGCTTAGCGATTTCTCCAGCTCTCTTTTTGCTTCTTTTTTTTGCCCCCCCGCGAGATAAGCCCTCCCTAATTCGACACGAAACAGAGGGTTGTTTGGCTCAAGTTCCACCGCCTTGAGCAAGCAGCGGATCGCCTCCTCGTTTGTTCCCGTTGGGGCGTACCCATAGATGGTTCGGGCTAAAATACGGAGGAATGGGTTCAAGTTGGCGATTTCGTAGTTCCAGCGCCCCTGCACATGCCAAGCCAAGGCCAGATTAGGATCCAACTCCATCGCCTTGGCCGATTCGGACTCTACCTCACGGGATAACTCCAGCCGGCGGCCCGGGTCGCTAAAAAAAGCCAAACGGCCTGCCGCAATGGAGACGGTTAGTCGTACTTGAGGGTCGTCGGGCGCCAACTTTTTTGCCTGCACTGCCGTCTCATAGCCGAGCTCGGCCAGTCGCAACTTTTCTTTCTTCGAGTCAGCATTCGGGACCATCTCAACGTATTGCTTGCTTATCTTACGCAACAAATCGGGGTTATCCGGCTCTTCGACTAACCCTTTCTTGTAAGCGGCAAGGGCCTCAGCCGACTTAAACTGACCATCCAGAATATCGCCCTGCTCCACCCAATCTGCTCCGAGTAAAATCCGGCAAGTCAGCATCATACTCAAGGCTGTCAGGGTCCAAGTTCTCACTTTTGAAAGAGATAATGGGAGACGAGCCACTCCTCGCCATAGCGGTAGCCCCAGAGACCGGCACAGGACATAAAAAATACCCGCCAGTAGACCCGCCACTTCGTCTGGTTAGCTGCCCCATAGGTCTTGGCCAAAATCGGACCGATCTCAGCCGCGTGCTCATCCATATTGGCTAGCCAGGCCTCAGACGTCCGGGCGTAGTGAGTGCCATTGACGCGCCAATGATCCCGCAGCTTGAGATCATCTTGAAAATAGCAGAGCAAATCATCAGAAGGCATGGTACCACCCTCGAAAAAATACCGGGTAATCCAGTCGCTGGGGTCCTTTCCTTCAAAGTGGTAGGCGAGGGTTCGATGGGTGAAAATGTGAACGAAAAGAAGCCCCCCCGGCTTCATCCATGAGGCCACCTTGCTCAGGAGTTGCTCATAGTTCTTCATGTGCTCGAACATCTCGACCGAGACCACCCGATC
>CAXMPH010000255.1:0-2374 GCA_964195055.1 uncultured Chthoniobacterales bacterium
CACCCGCACCGACCCCCGCCCCAATGTCGAGGTACTGTCGGCCCTGCTCCTTTTTGGCAAACTCCAAGCCGACAACGTAAGCCAGAGGTGACAAGTCCTCCTTGAGGGTGTGCCACCACATCAGCTCGTAAATGTAGTGCTCACTGGCATCGTAAAAAGCTTCGATGGAGCCCGCATCCATCGGATCGACCTCCTTTTCCCACGTTTCTTTAAGAGCTGCGGTGGACTGGCGGGCTCGCCCTTCAAACTGCTCTGGGGTCACTCCGAAATACTCCGCCCCCTCCTTGATCAAACTAGTTTCCAGATCGGTCTCCCCGGGGAGGACAAGAGATTCCATCCAGACCTTGCGGTAGTACTGCTTGAGAGTATTCTCCGCCTCGCTTAAAGACGCATAATCAAGATGGTTCCCTTCAACCTGCTTCCACAGGTCCACCAAATAGTTGGGATCGGTATTCATAAATTAGAAAAAGGTTCGCCCAAGAGATTTGACCAACATGGGATCGGTAAGGAGACAGCCTGAGGTCCACCCTGATATCCTCGGATGCGGCCTATTCTCTTGATCGAAGAAATAGGCAGCGTCAACCTGTTCTTGGTTAATCCACCCCAACTCCCCCCACCTCCACTCTATGCAATTTCTTACTTCCCTCACCATCCTCGCTATCTCGGTCACATCTCTGGCCGCCGAGTCCCCTTTGTCCCGCATCGGTTTCGGTTCATGCGCCAATGAAAAGCGTCCCCAACCCATCTGGGAAGCCATCGACCATCTTAACCCGCAGCTCTTTATCCTGACTGGCGACAATGTCTACGCCGACAGTGGAGATCCCGCGGTGCTCAAGGCGTCCTACGAGAAATTTGCAGCCGAACCAGGTTTCGCCAAGTTGCGCGAAAAGTGTCCCGTCATCGGTACCTGGGATGACCATGACTACGGCCTCAACGACGGCGGGGAGGAATGGGCCGGCAAAGAGGCGGCCAAGGCAGCCTTCCTTGAGTTCTTTGCCACTCCGGAAGAGTCTCCCCTGCGCACTCGCTCGGGCGTTTATGATGCGCAACTTTTCGGCCCAGAGGACCAGCGGATTCAAATCCTCCTCCTCGACACCCGATCCTTCCGCGGCCCGCTCCTTCGCATGAACAAAGCGGAAACCAAGAAACTGCGCGCGAAAAATGGGGCATGGAATGGCCCCTACCTGCCCGCAGAAAATAGCAAATCATCCATCCTCGGAGAGGAGCAATGGGAGTGGCTGGAAGAGCAGTTGCAGGTGCCGGCCGCGCTGCGGCTGATTGTTAGTAGCATCCAAGTTTTGGCCATTGACCACGGCTGGGAGAAATGGGGCAACCTTCCCCGCCAGCGCCAGCGGCTCATTGATTTGGTGCGAGGCAATCCGGCCCCAGTAATTTTTCTCTCAGGAGATCGACACACCGCCGATATCTCCATCCTCCCGCCGAGCGGAAACAACCCTCACCCCCTCTATGACATCACCTCGAGCGGCCTCAACCAAAGCGGGTCCTCCCAAGAAGACAACCGCTACCGAGTTGGTCACCAACCCCCCTTCGGTCCCGCCAACTTTGGCTGGCTCTCCCTCGACTGGACCCAAAATATTCCGACGGTCAAAATGGAAATCCGCGATATTGACGGCAAGGTAGTTCGCGAGGCCGCGACAACCCTCTCTCCGAGCTCGTAGAAGACCCGTCCTTGGGCCAGCTCCGAGCCTCGGCTTCTTCGCCTCAAGAGAACTCTCAACGAAATCGCCCAGGCGACTAAGCTATTTGTAGGTGATCGTTTCGTACCCCTTTTTGTCCGTGTACTGGGCGAAGTCTTTGGCTTGGGGGTTGCTTGAGTAGATGTCCCCCGTGCGGGTGTCCATCATCAGGGGGACTTGGCCAGCCAGTTGATGCAGGGCATAGCGTCCATTGCGACTGGCATCGGAAATGGCAACGGCCAGGCTGATCGAGGCAATAACGATTGCCCCGGCGAGAATGAGGATATCCATCCGTAGTTTGTCCATCTCCAGATCCTAACAAAAGGCCTGCCACGGACGAACAAAACCACGAGGGAGGCTACCCTTATTTAAGGAGGGGGGCGATGACTAGGGCGACGATCGACATGACATTGATGAGGATGTTCATCGAAGGACCCGAGGTGTCTTTCAGCGGATCCCCGACGGTGTCACCCACGACAGTGGCCCGATGAGCATCGGAATTTTTGCCCCCATGATTGCCATGTTCGATGAACTTCTTCGCATTGTCCCAGGCGCCGCCCGAGTTGGCCTGGAAGATGGCTAGGCAGACCCCGGAGATGGTTACGCCGATCAACAGCCCGCCCAGCATATAGACGTTGATAAAGCCCACGACGACCGGGACCGTAACCGCCATCACC
>CAXMPH010000256.1:0-2363 GCA_964195055.1 uncultured Chthoniobacterales bacterium
AATAATTCCTTGACTAGAAATACTGGCTAGGCGGTAAGTGAGGATATAGTTACCCGTCTCTGGCACCTCAACTTCATAGCTCATGGAGTCACCCGTTTCGATAAAGCCGATATTGAGCCCGCCTCCCACATCCTCTGTCTCCTCTGCCTCCACTCCAGACATGGAGCGGTAGTATTCCGCTTCGATCTTCAGGGAAGACGGGGCGGCGCTGATTTTGAAATGGTTGAGATTCCACCCTCCGATCGTGGCATAGATATCGAAGGTCTGGGTACCAGCCTCTAGCCAGACAAGATCACGCACGGTTTGCCAATTTTGCCACCCCCCCGTGTTGGGTATCACCGTGCTTTGGATATCTACCCCACCTTTACCCAAAGTGAGAAGGCTACGCCGACTGTTCGAGGCCACCCGATAATCAACCTGGTACCAACCAGCGGCAGGAATCCGGAGGGTGTACTGCATGTAATCCCCAGAATCAATGAAGCCAACATGCCAGCCAGCCCCCAAGTCCTCGCATTTTTCCTCCCGTATATCTCCCCCGTAGCCTTGGTAGAGTTCGGCCTCAACATGGGCGGGGATCTCATGCTCCGGCATCTCCCATTGGTAGGCCCGCACCCAATCGACAAAATAACCTACCCCATAATTGTCGCCCGCGGTGTCGTAAGCATCGGTATCAATACCTTGGAGCCCACCCCAATCCCCTCCAATGGCGTGGTTGAGGATGAGAAAGAAATCTGTATTGAAGGGCCACTGCCCTGGCCCGACATCCTCATTGGCAAAGCCGAAGCGCCAGACACCATCGATGTAGTAGTCGATACGATCGTACCACCACTCAATCGTGTAAGTGTGGTAACTACTTTCCATCCCTTCAACCCGGCCACTCCAGCCGTAGTTGGTGCCGAGGAGAAAATTATAATCCTTGGTGTGGGCGTTGACATGGGCCACGTCATTCTCCCACCCGACGTACTCTAAAATATCAATTTCTCCGGAATCCGGCCACCCGCCATAGAGTCCCTTTTGTGGCATCATCCAGAAGGCAGGCCAGCCCCCGTTCGCCCAAGGCATGAGCGCCCTCATCTCAATTTTTCCGTATTTCATACTAAACTTGCCCGCCGTCTGAATTCTCGCCGAAGTGTACTCGTAGTTGGTCTGGCTCCCCTCTTCCCGCCACCAATCCCTGCGACCTTCGATTATCAGCACCCCGTTTTCCCGGCGACAATTCTCCAGACGATTGCCCGTATATTTTTGCAATTCATTGTTGTTCGCGCCCGGCTCGAAGGTTTCGAAGTTCCACTTCGATGCATCGATTGCTCCGCTCCCATCGAATTCGTCGCCCCAGACTTGCACCCAGCCGGCCGACAGGCTTTCCGTCATGAGGAAAACCCCTAAAAGAACCACCAAGCCAAACCATGGCAATGCAAGCCGATGAACGACGTTTGCCCTCTCGAGAACTCCCTTCATTGAAAGAAACCTACTCCCGCCCCGCTTATTCAAATCCACGAGCAAATTTTCCTCAAGGTCGGGGACAAAAGAATCTTGAACCACTTTGGGCTCTCTTGAACATCCCCTCATGACTGGAAATTAGGTCAAGACGCCGGCGCCTGCAACCGCAAGAAAGCTTTTCCAAAAAGACTCGCCGGGCTGGCATAATGCCATACAAGCTGTCAGTGTTTTCACTTTGCGCTCGGGTGGCGAAATTGGCAGACGCGCCAGATTTAGGATCTGGTTCCGCAAGGAGTGTGGGTTCGAGTCCCTCCCCGAGCACACCCCCAGTCCTGAAAGGGCCCCCAGAACAGGCAGGAAATAGACCAGATGGGCTCTCTTAGCACCGCTTGACTTTTCTCGCTTTCCCTCTTTTTTGCCGACTCCTCCGAGTGGCCCAAGCCGTTTTTACTTGTGGGAAAAGCATGGATTTTCATGATGCTGCTTGTGAGCAGGCAACGGGTTTTCGTTCTTTTGGGTATCCTCATTCCAAGTGTCTTCTTTCTCGTCAGCTGCCAAACGGCCCCGCCCAAGGAAGGTCGGGCCAAGCTCTCCCCAGGAGAATACGAATGGCAACCACAGCGATCGCCGAGCGGACCGGTCCTCATGGTCGTTAGCATCGATGGCCAAATGGCCTATCGTTACCGCAACGGAGTTGAGATCGCCCGATCGACGGTGAGCACCGGCCGACCGGGGAAAGAGACGCCGACAGGAGAATTCACCATCCTCCAGCGCAAGGTCGAGCACGAGTCGAGTATCTATGTCGGGGCTCAAATGCCTTACATGCAGCGCCTGACTTCGACCGGCATCGCCATGCATGCAGGCAAACTTCCCGGGTAACCTGCTTCGGGGGCTGCATCCGACTTCCTTACTCTTTTTCTGAA
>CAXMPH010000257.1:0-2359 GCA_964195055.1 uncultured Chthoniobacterales bacterium
CCTCTGGCAGCTCAGGAAGTTCTTTCCCAAACCAAGCTTTCCCTCCGCCTCCATCATTTGATCGCCACCCTGCGGCAGGAGTGGCAACTATTTGAAAATTGAGCACCTTGGACTGGTCCCAATCTGAGCAAGGCAGCCGAAGCAGAGAGCTTAAGGGGAAGACCGCACCACCGCATGCAGAGTGAATTACATTTTCCGGAAGAAAACAAACGCAACTCCCCCAGCGGCAAAGTTTGGACCGTCTCCCGCCTCAACCAAGAGGTGCGCCACTGCCTAGAAAGCCGACTCGGTGCCATCCGAGTCCAAGGAGAAATCTCCAACTTACGGAGACAACCCTCTGGCCATCAGTATTTTAGTCTCAAAGATGAAACCTGCCAAGTTTCGTGCGTCATGTTCCGAGGATCATCCGCCGGAGGGCCCTCTCTCAGCAACGGAATGGAGGTGGAGTTGTCCGGAGAAATCAGCGTCTACGAGCCCCGCGGTCAGTACCAGATCATCGCCCGGCGAATTCAGCTCCGCGGAGCGGGCGAACTGGAGGCCCAACTGCGGGCCTTGCAGGAAAAACTTCGAGCCGAAGGACTCTTCGACCAAGCGAGGAAAAAACCACTCCCTTCTCATCCGGTTCGCGTTGGGGTAGTCACCTCGCCCGCCGGAGCGGCCATCCGCGATTTTCTCCAAATCCTCAATCGCCGCGCTCCTCACATTGAAATTTTCATTGCTCCAGTGCGTGTTCAAGGACGGGAATCTTCGCAAGAAATCGCGGCGGCGGTGAATCGCTTTGCTTGTCCCAGCTTGGGAGGGTTTCCCCAAGTCGACGTCATTGTAGTTACCCGGGGAGGAGGCAGCCTCGAAGATTTGTGGGCATTCCATGAGGAGGTGGTGGCCCGGGCTATTGCCCAAAGTTTGGTGCCAGTTATTTCTGCCGTCGGCCATGAAGTTGACATCACTACGGCGGACCTTGTCGCTGACGTGCGGGCCCCCACTCCGAGTGCCGCCGCCGAGATTCTCAGTGCCGATCGGGCAGAAACACACAAAACCCTCGCTCTCTTGGTCCGACGTCTCGGACGTGACACCGCGGCCAAAATCAGGCTAGCCCGAGCTAAGTTGGAACAACGGACGAACTCCATGGTTTTCCAACGCCCGCGGCGCCGGATCGCCGACTTGCGCCAATGGCTCGACGACTTAGGGGAACGGAGGGAGCTATCGATGCAGTCGCGACTAGCTCTGCTAAAGCAAGCGACCCACCGAGCCGATTCCATCCTGCGGGCTCACTCGCCGGCGGCACGGTTAGCAGCGCTAAGAGAGCGACTGGGCGGTTTGCGGTCGCGGCAACTCCATGCGGTCGACCACATCATAGCCAAGCGCCAGCAGCAGCACTCGAGCCACCTCCACACTTTAGAAATTCTGGGCCCCCGTCAGACCTTGGCCCGAGGTTTTGCCATTGCCCTGGACCCAAAACGACGCCCCCTCACCTCGGCCCAAGCCGCGGCCAAGGAGGATGAAATTCTTATTCTCTTTGCTGATGGAGAAATCAAGACGAAGCCCCGACCTTAGGTGGGCTTGGCTTGAGGCATGATTTGGCCACGGCCGACGCCTTCTTAGTTTGGCCCAGCCTCGCCACTACGATCTGACCGGGGGCGGGAAATCCGACCTTCCTCGAGAGTGCTTGGCGCAGATCATGCAAGTAAAGAGGTCGCCTGATTTCCACCGCTCCGAAACCTTCTAGATGATCGGTCACCCACTGAATATCGAGCAAAGTAAATCCCCGCTGACGCAGGATGCCAACTAGTCCTAGAAGCGCTACCTTCGACGCCTCGGTAACCCGAGAGAACATGGACTCTCCAAAAAAAGCTCCGCCCATCTGCACCCCATAAAGTCCTCCGACCAAAAGGTCCTGCCTCCACACCTCCACGCTGTGAGCGGCCCCTCGCCGATGAAGCTCGGAGTAGACCACGGCAATCGCTGGATCAATCCACGTCTCAGGACGATCAGCACAACCGGACACCACCTCATCGAAGGCAGTATTGACCGTGACCGAAAAATCTAGATGCGGCAGATTCCGGCGGAAACCATGCGGGAGATGAAAATCTGGCAAAGGTAGAACTCCCCGTGGATTGGGAGAAAACCAGCGTAATCGTCCGTCCCCACAACCCATCGGAAAAAAACCGTCACGGTAGGCCCTCAGGACCGAATCTGCGGTCAGGCGATCCGGTAAAAAGGATTGAGAAATAAGGTCCGACATGCCGAACCCATTTTTGTCTGATTCTCTCGTGGACGCAACCTGCTGATTCCAATGTTGCCCGACCAGCTAAGAGCAATTATTTTAAAGTCTCGTATTAAAGAAACTATGAACGCCGAT
>CAXMPH010000258.1:0-2357 GCA_964195055.1 uncultured Chthoniobacterales bacterium
GCCCCATCCCCGGATAAGCAAAAATCTGCTCGATGATGACCGCCCCACCGATCAGGGCCGGCAAAAGCATGCCGATCCCGGTGATGAGAGGACGAACGGAATTGCGGAGGGCGTGGCGATAGAAAATCTCATCCTCGGGCAACCCCTTGGAGCGCGCGGTACGGATATAGTCCTCCCGTAGAGTCTCAATCATACTGGCCCGGATGAAGCGCGACTGCACCGCGATCCCGCCAATTGCGAGAATGGAGGCCGGTAGCATGACGTGCCACCAGCCATCGAGAAAAACCTCGAGGCCGTTGGCAAACTCCACTCCGATGGTGTGGGTCCCGAGGATCGGTACCGCAGCGTAGTTAACCAACCCGATGGCGAGGAGGTAGGACACCCAGAAGCCCGGTAGGGCGATGAAGGTGAAGGCCAAAATACTGGTTAGCATATCGGGCAAACGACCGGCGTGGCGCGCCCCATAAATTCCTAGCATGAGCCCAAAACTGAGGGAGAGGGCGAGAGCTCCAAAATTAAGCAGGAGAGTAGCGGGAAGGCGCTCGGCTATTTTTTCCAAAACCGGGCGCTCATCCTTGATGCTTCGCAGCTGCCCAGTGAAGAGGTCGCGCATGATCAGGGCGTACTGTTCGTGGAGGGGGCGATCGAGGTGAAACTTCTCTCGAAAAACGCGCTTCACATCCTCAGAAACCTTGGGATTGAGTTCACCCCAAGGATAAGGACTACCGGGTGTCAGGGTGATGATGGCAAAAGAAATCAAACTAATGAAAAACAAGAGAACGAAGGTCTCAAGGAGACGCCGGATAAGAAAGGTGCCCATGACTTATTCTCGGGCCTCCCCTTGGTATTGCGGACGGTAAAACCACTCAAGGTAGTGACTCCAACCGGCTTTGGTCATGGTGACAGGCTGGTCGATCCACCCTCCCTCCAAGTCAGGCCGCCGCACCCGAAAGGCATCTTTCCACATCACCGAGGTTCCCTGGGGAACGAAGAGAAACAAATAGGGCTGCTCTTCATAAATCAACTGCTGGAGCTGGCCGCACATCGCGATAATTTTCTCGCGGTCAAATTCTTCACGGATGGCCTCGAGCAAGCGGTCGGCCTCCTTGCTTTGATATCCCACCATGTTCAACCGCTCCGGCTCGGTCTGGGTCGAATGCCAAATCTGGAATTGATCGAAACCTTGACCCAGCATCCAGCCGAGAACGATGGCGTCAAATTCGCCCTGATTGACAAAGCGCTTGAGGAAAACCGCCCACTCGTACATTTCGACGGTTACTTCAATGCCCACGGCCAGCAGATTTTCTTGGACCAAGGTTGCGATATCACTGCGCACCACATTGCCATTGTTGGTGATAAGGGTGAAGGCAAAGCGCTGGCCGTCTTTCACCCGGATTCCATCGGGGCCGGGCTTCCATCCCGCCTGGTCAAGCAAGCGCCGAGCCTCGGCTGGATCGTAGGCGAGGGGCTGCACTTGGGAATTAAAGAACCACATTTCCGGAGTAAAAATTCCGGTGCTTTGCTCTCCGTAACCGTAGAGGACGTAGCGGATCATCTGACCAATATTGACCGCGTGGGCTAAGGCCTGCCGCACCGGCAAATCCTGAAACATCGGCCGACGCAAATTCCATCCGATATAGTTGTAGGAATTACCCGGAGCAGAAAAAACATCGAACCTAGGGTCCTCCTGAAAGGTTCCCACGGCCCATGGATCAGCCGCCCAGAAGTCGACTTGGCGCGTCTCGAAAGCGAGGCGTAGGGTCAGAGGATCCGGCAGGGTCCGAAAAACAATCCCGTCGAGATGGGGGCGACCACGGAAGTAATCTTGGTGGCGCACCACCCGGACAAACTGGTTGGTCTTCCACTCGGAGAATTTGAATGGCCCGGTACCAACCGGCGCGCGATTGAAAGTGAGCGGCCACTCCTCAGGGGGCATCTCCTCGAGGAGGTGGGCCGGCAGGACTGCGGTCATCCAACTCTCGAGAGCGGGCGAGAACGGGCGGCGGTAGACGACCCGCACCGATTGCGGATCGGGGGCGTCGACGGAGAGGACGAGCTCGTAATCCGGCTTACGCGGAGAAGCCACCCGGTCGTCCATAATCGCCTCGTAAGTGAACCTAACATCATGGGAGGTGAAAGGGGCCCCGTCCTGCCAGCGGACATCAGGGTGGAGGAGGAAGTTCACCTCGGGTTCGGCCAGAAAAAGAGGCGCCGTCACCGTTTCAAGGATAAGACCTTCTTCTCCGAAGGACTGCTCGAGGAAGGCTCTCAACCTCTCCTCCACCTCCTCGGTCTTGCCCAAGAAAACAATCTCTCCCAGGCTTTGGTGGGCCCAGACGCGGACGACTTCGGCAGCC
>CAXMPH010000259.1:0-1943 GCA_964195055.1 uncultured Chthoniobacterales bacterium
GGCTGGCGGTGCGGGTTGTACCGGCGGGAACTTCGTCGGAAGATGTCCTTGCCCTCAAGCCCGACGGAATTTTTCTCTCCAACGGTCCCGGCGACCCCATGGCCCTCGACTCCATCCATGCCAATGTCCGAGGCCTGCTTGGGCGGGTCCCCCTTTTTGGTATCTGCCTTGGCCACCAGATTCTCACCTACGCCATGGGTGGCAAAACCTTCAAGCTCAAGTTCGGCCATCGGGGCGGTAACCAGCCAGTCAAAGATCTGCGGACGGGCAAGGTGTCGATCACTTCTCAGAATCACGGTTTTGCCGTCGACCCGGAAACCCTGCCCGCCGAGGTTGAGGTGACGCATGTCAACCTCAACGACGGTACCGTGGAAGGCCTGAGGCACCAATCAATGCCGGTCTTTAGCGTGCAGTATCATCCAGAGGCGGCCCCGGGACCCCATGACGCCGAGTACTTTTTTGATCAGTTCGCCAATCTCATTGATGAGAGCAAGGCGAGTTGATAGATTCCCTAGTTCCATGCGACTAACTGTATATTTCCCCGAGGACAGCCCGACCACCCACGAGTTAGTGGAGAACCGGCTGACTATTGGTCGTTTGAGTGACAATGACCTCCAATTGGATGACGCCTCCGTCTCCGGCCGCCATGCTGAGATCGTCATCGAGGATGGGGGAGCTATCCTCCGGGACTTGAATTCTACCAATGGGACTCAGCTACAAGGGGCCCCCCTGACCGGAGAGCATCCCCTTCATGAGGGCGACGAAATTTACCTGGGTAATGTCCGTGCTGTTTTTATGACTCCAGCTTTAGTGGCTGCGGTCGAGGAACCGGGGGCTCCGGTTACCTCTCTGGATTCTGGAGTGGGTCGCCCCAGCAACTTTCACTATATGTCGCCCCTTCCTCGTAAGGTTGAGGAGAGGGATAAGCTCACCTTGGCTGCCTGGGCCTGCGCCGGCCTAGGGCTGGTGGCGGCTGTTGCTGCTTTGGTGGTCACAGTTACGTCCTGAAGAGCCTTTCTAAAAAGCGAAGGTCAGCTGGCTTGTAGCCTTAGTTTTCGCGTGCTCCCGCCGGGCGATCAGGTTGCGTCGGATGATGGCGAAGAGGTGGGTGCCTACCTCGTGAGGCAGGGGGTCTTCGGTGCGGTGGCGGTGGGTGGTTCGGAGAGGGCGGTAGATATTTTTTGCTTTCATCGCCAGCGAGTTTGCCCGAAGGGGTAGGACATCGGCTGTCCTATGGGTGCGAATAAAACAAAGAAATCTCAACCGATCCGCAAGTCGTCGGATGGCATGACCCGTCCCCCAATGGAGAGGATGTGGCGTATCCATCAAAAACTTTCCGAGGGAGTCCGTCCCAATTGCCAAGGGCTATCGGTCGATCTTGAGGTGTCGCCCAAGACGGTCATGCGCGATATCGAATTCATGCGCGACCGCCTCGGTCTGCCCCTCGAGTACGATGCGGTTCGGCACGGGTTTTTTTACACCGCCCCGGTACGTGATTTTCCCATGATGAAGGTATCGCAGGGTGAGGTGGCGGCTCTCCTTCTGGCCCAGAAGTCGCTCGAACAATTTCGTGGCACCACCTTTGAGCGTCCTCTCACGGCGGCGTTCCGCAAGCTGAGCCACTCCTTCGGAGGCGAGATGGAGGTGGCTTGGCACGATTTGGAGCAAGCCCTTTCGGTCCGCAGCAGCGGGACCGGCTTAGCGGACATGCAGATTTTTGATGCCTTATCGCAAGCGGTCATGGACGGCCTCGAGGTCGAGTTTATTTATCACAAGCTGGCGGAGGAGAACCCGGAAACACGGACGGTTCAGCCCTACCACCTCGGCTGCATCGAAAATCAGTGGTATCTCTTCGCCCACGACGTGGCCCGCGGGGCGGTGCGTACCTTTGCCCTTCCTCGCATCGCCGCGGTGGCAACTACGGGGGTCAAGTTCACCCGGCC
>CAXMPH010000259.1:1953-2344 GCA_964195055.1 uncultured Chthoniobacterales bacterium
TTTGCCGTTTTCGAAGGAGGAAAGGCCCGCAAGGTGAGGGTCCGCTTCTCTGGGGTGGCGGCCCGCCTAGTCGGGGAGCGGATGTGGCACACTTCGCAGAAGCTCTCCCGCGAAAAGGACTCTCTCCTTCTGGAAATGCGGGTGGGTCTCTCGCCCGACCTACGTCAGTGGATTCTTGGCTGGGGGGCGGAGGCAGAGGTGCTGGAGCCGCCGGAGCTGCGTCAGGATTTAGCCGCCGCCGCCGCGGCGGTCGCGGCCACCTACCAGAGCCCCTGACAATTTTATAGTTTTTCGCGGCTTCCCACTGCTGCGGAAGGGATAAAAGCCCTTAAAATTTCTGGCTTCCCGATCTACCAGCGATTAGTTTTTATTTTCTATTTTATGAAAATTA
>CAXMPH010000260.1:0-2324 GCA_964195055.1 uncultured Chthoniobacterales bacterium
CCGAGCTTCCACCTCCTCAGCGGCATCGCGGACATTGACCCTGACCGGCTCAAACTCTGCCGCAGCCCGCACCAAAGCACCCAAGGCTGGTAGGACACGCTCATAGCATCGGGGAAAACTGATCCCCTCCGGGTGCGGCCAAGAAAACCAGACGGCTTGGTGAGGCTCCCATTCCGCCGGCATACGGAATCCCTCTGCGGATGGGTTTTGCATGTCATTATCTCGCTTAAGCGCCAACGAAAAAGCAAGCCGCGCTGGAAAAGTATGTCCTCATCCCTTAGGATAATTCCCCTAATGCCCAAGGTCTTTCTCAAAACATACGGATGCCAAATGAACGAGCGTGACTCGGAGCAGGTCGCTCAAATGCTGGTGGCCCGAGGGTATCAAATGACCGAGGTGGCCGAAGAAGCCGACGTCGTCCTCCTCAACACGTGCAGCGTTCGCGACATGGCCGAGCAGAAAGCTCTGGGCAAGTTAGGTATCCTCGGCCGTTTGCAAAGGAATCGCCCCCACCTCGTCTACGGGCTCCTCGGTTGCATGGCGCAAAGCCGAGGGGCCGCCCTCTTCGACGAATTACCCCACCTCGACCTCGTAGTCGGAACCCAGAAATTTCACAAAGTCGCTGACCACGTCGACGCCATTCTCCGACGCAAAATGGCCCACGGGCCCGCCATGGATGATCTCCGCCTCTCCGTCGTCGACACCGACGAAGAAGCGGGTTCACAGGAAACCATCCGCGACCACCTCAGTGCCCCAGCCAGCGCCTTCGTCTCCATCATGCAGGGCTGTAATATGCGCTGCACTTTTTGCATCGTCCCGGACACCCGAGGCTCCGAGCGCAGTCGCCGCATCGGCAGTATCGTGGGCGAGGTTCAGCAACTGGTTGATCGAGGCTGCAAGGAGGTCACTTTGCTTGGACAGATCGTCAACCTCTACGGGCGCCATGAGTTCCCCAAGCTCGGAAGCCTTAGCCCTTTTGTCCAATTACTCGAAGCCGTCCACCAAGTAGATGGCCTCGAACGGCTCCGCTTCACCTCCCCCCACCCCATCGGCTTCCGCGAGGATCTGATCAATTGCTTCGGACGCCTCCCCAAGATGGCCGAGCACGTCCACCTCCCGCTCCAGTCCGGCTCTGACCGAATCCTCAAGGCGATGCACCGTGGGTACACTGCAGAAAAATTTCGCGTCCTCGTCGACAAACTTCGTCGCAACTGCCCCACCATATCCGTGACTACCGATGTCATTGTAGGATTCCCCGGCGAAACCGAGGAGGACTATGCCGCCACCCGATCCCTCGTCGATGAAATCGGCTTCGATAATGCTTTCGTCTTCCGCTACTCGCCGCGCAAAGACACTCCGGCAGCCACTTTGGGGGAACAGGTGCCCGAAGAGACACGAGAAAGGCGCAACCAAGACCTCCTCTCGGTGGTCAACCACCACGCCCAAGATAAGTTGCGCCATCTCGTGGGCCAAACCATCGAGGTCCTTTGCACCGGGCCGAGCCGACGCAACCCCGATCGCTTAGCCGGGCGGACCCGGGGCAACAAAATTACCGTCTTTGAGGGCCCCTCCTCCTTGGCCGGGCAACTCGTCGAAGTAGACCTCGTTGATGCGACAGGCTTCACCCTCTATGCGGAAAACCCTCGGCTGGGCCAAAGTAGAACGGCCTCCGTAGTGGCTTAGGCAACCGGGCTAGGAGGCATCAGAGGCAGAGACCGAGCGGTAAAGATTGGCGGTTTTTTCCGCAATGGCGGACCACCCAAAAACTTTCTCCACTCGCTCTCGGGAAGCCCGTCCCATGGCTTGTCGGCGCTGGGGATCAGCCATCAGCAAATTGATCGCCCGCGCTAGATCCCGAGAGAACCCGTCAGCATCGACCGGCTCGAAGGGGGCCTCTTTCATTTGTTCGACGGCCACCAGCAGACCGGTTTCACCATGGACCACCACTTCGGGAATACCCCCGACGGCGCTGGCTACGACAGGGGTGCCGCAGGCCATCGCCTCGAGATTGATGATGCCAAATGGCTCATAGATAGACGGGCAAACAAAAACTTCAGCCTGGGAATAAAGCGGGATCATCTCCTCCTTCGGCATCATGGTGTCGATCCAGACAACCCCTGGACGTCGGCTTTGAACTGCCGTGACCGCCGCCTTCATCTCCTCCGCAATATCTGGCGTGTCGGGAGCGCCAGCGCAGAGGACGACCTGAAAGCCCGGATCGAGATACTCCAGAGCTTTGACCAAGTGAATAATCCCTTTTTGTCGGGTGATCCGACCGACAAAGAGAATGTAGGGCTGGGTTGGATCGACCCCGCAGCGACGCA
>CAXMPH010000261.1:0-2301 GCA_964195055.1 uncultured Chthoniobacterales bacterium
CACGTTGCGCTCACTTCCCCCTCCGCTCAGCCACCCTTCCTCATCTGGACGGATCCGCCGGAGAGGTCGCAACTGCTACCACGGAAGTGCTCTTAGCTCCTCCCGCTAAGCGCCTTGGGGCGGCCTTACGCTTAGCCCGCCGTCTCCAAGCTCTCCTCCGCCAAGCCCGAACTGGAGTTGAGCAGGAAATTTCCGCCGCTTTCAAAGCCGAGAAAAAGCGCCTCGGAGACAGCGCCGAGGAGCAGTGGCTTAAAGACGAAGAAACTCGCCTCAAGGCGCTGGTGGAGGTCCGAGCCCGTCACGGCGTCAAAGCCCTTCAATTTCCTTCCCTCGCCATCGAATCACGGCAACTGGCCGAGCAGTTCGACGATACCGCCTTGCTGCGCATCCTTGACGGCGCGGCCCGACTAAGGCTTTTTTTAGAGCGCAACGTGAAAGAGGATCTCGCCTTGGAAGCTGGTTGCCTCGCCCTCGCCCGCTCATGAAGAAACGCATTGTTGTCAAATTTGGTACCGGTGTCCTCACCACCGACGCCAGCGGCCTCCAACTGGATAGCGATCAGTTCACTCGTCTCGGCAGCGAAATCGCCAACCTGATTGCCAAGGGACACTCACTAACCATTATTTCTAGTGCGGCGGTGGCAGCCGGGGTAGCTGCCCTCCAGTGGACAACTCGCCCCAGCTCACTTCCGGCCAAACAGGCTTGTGCCGCGGTTGGCCAATCGCAGCTCATGCAGGCTTATGAGAGGGCCTTGACTCCCCACCGCTTGACCGTAGCCCAGCTACTGCTCACCCACGGCGACATCGACAGCCGTCAGCGACGGGACAACGCCAAAACCACCTTAGAGGCGCTGCACAACTTTCCCCAGGTGGTTCCCATCATCAACGAGAATGACTCCATCGCAGTCGAGGAACTACGTTTTGGTGATAATGACCGTCTCGGCGCCGAAGTCGCCCAACTTGTTCGGGCCGACCTCTTCCTCATCCTCACCGGCAGCGACGGGCTCATCGGAGAGAACCAGCGTATTCCCTTGGTTACTGACCTGAGCAAGGCCCACCAGCATGTCACTGACGAAAAAGACCCGCACGGCACCGGCGGCATGGGGAGCAAGCTTGAGGCGGTGGGACTCGCCACTGCCGCGGGCATTGACTCTTGGATTCTCGATGGGAGACAACCCAACCGAATCGCCGCCGCCATCGCAGGCCAAAACACCGGAACCCGCTTCCCCGCTAAACTATGATCCGTCGCACCTTCGCTATTGCCTCCGTTACCTGGACCGAACTGGTCCGGCTCAAGGTCTTTTATTTTCTCATCATTTTTGCCCTCCTCATTATCGGCAACTCGTTTTTCCTCGCCCGCTTCACTTTTGAGGAAGAGTTCCAGATGCTCAAGGATATCGCCCTCGGAGCCATGAGTATCTTCAGCTCACTCTTGGCCATCCTTGCCACCGCCACTCTGCTGCCCAAGGACATTGAGGACCGCACCATCTACACCATTTTGGCCAAGCCGGTCTCCCGCTCGGAGTACCTCGAGGGCAAGACCCTCGGCGTCTTTCTCCTTCTTGGCCTGGCTGTTCTCTTGATGGGGAGTCTCTTTGCCGTTGTCCTCCTCCTCCGTACTCAGACTGTCCTTCATTCCACCTCCCTCGAGATGGCCAATCTCCCCGCCGCCGATTTGCAAGCGGCCTTGGCGAACGTCCGCCTCGCCGGACACGACCCCAACCTCATCGCCGGAGGCGTCATCATTCTCATGAAAGCGTGGATTTTGGCGGCGATGACGATGTTCATTTCAACCTTCGCCACCTCCACCATCTTCACCACCATCACCGCCTTTGCCGCCTACTTTATCGGGCATCTCCAGGCCACCGCACGCGAGTACTGGATCGCCGCAACCGACTCGGGGTTGCTAACCAAGGGTGCCCTCGCTCTCATCTCCCTTATCTTCCCTGACCTCCAAGCCTTCAATCTAGCCGATGGCATCGTCGCCGGCACCGCCATACCGCTAGCGGTCTTCTGGAATACCATCGCCCTCGGCGGAGGTTACATCCTCGTTTACGCTGTCCTCGCCGCCGCGGTCTTTCACAACAAGGAGCTCTGAATCATGCGACCGGCTGCTTTGTGGACCACCGTGCTGGGGGCCCTCCTTCTCTTCGGGTTGATTCGCCTCCCCTTGGAGGAATCGCTCGAAGATGCCCAGAGCCAAGCCAACCTGCGCACCGCCCGACTCAACATCGAGCTGCGTGAGGAACTGGGACAAATGTCCTATGCCGCCGCCTTGAGTGGCTTTCGCTCCCTAGTTGCA
>CAXMPH010000262.1:0-281 GCA_964195055.1 uncultured Chthoniobacterales bacterium
ATTAGGGTGATGTCGTCGTGTTGTGGGCTGTCCCCAGCGAATTCCAGAACCTCTGCAGCGATGTCCTTGACTGTCTCTTCTGCACCTTTGGCGGCCTTGGCTTGGACAGCTCGGGTGAGTCGATCGAGGCCGAATTCTGTCTCGTTGGCATCGAGGGCTTCGGTGGCTCCATCGGTGTACAGTAAGATTTCGTCGCCAGGGTCTAGGGTGACGATTTCGTCGGCCACGACCCTATCGAAGACGTTCCCGCTGTCAATACCGACCGCCAGTCCCGGTGGTCG
>CAXMPH010000262.1:291-2294 GCA_964195055.1 uncultured Chthoniobacterales bacterium
GCGCCCGGCGCTCCGCTGCAGTAGGGGGGGATCATGACCGGCCCGAGCGATCGTGATATCGTTGCTTCGGGTGTCGATAACGAGGTAGAGCATGCTGACAAACATGTCCTCCTTGATGTCGGGATAAAGCTGACGGTTGACCTGCTTCAGGGCCGTCGCAGGGGAGAGGCAGTTGGGGGCGGCTCCTCGGAGTAAGCTTCGGCACATCCCGGTGATCAGAGCTGCCGGGATGCCCTTGCCAGAGACATCGGCAATGGCGATGCCCCAGTGGTGGTCGTCGATGCGGAGGTAGTCGAAGTAGTCTCCGCTGACATAGCGGGCAGGAATGTTGAGGCCGCTGATTTGATATCCGGTGACTTCCGGGGCGCGAGAGGGGAGGAGAATGCTTTGAATCTCTTGGGCCGTTTCAAGATCTCTGTCGAGTCGACGCTTTTCACTAGCCTCAAGGTAGACGGCTTCACTAAAGAGGGCGAAAGCGGATTGCTCGGCAATTGCCTTGAAGATGGTGAGGTCCTCTGTGTTGAAAATAGAACTCATCGGTCCGTTAACAACCGCGAGAACGCCGAGGGTTTTGTTGCGATAGGAGAGGCAGCCCACCAAAGCCGAAGTGGCCTGTTGCCCATCACGGGCTAGGCCGGAGAGCTCCGGGTCAGAAAAATTGAAGAGACGCCAGCCTCCCTCTTTCCACATGCTGGCTACCGCTCCTTCGCCGGGACGGACGGATTGAAGTCTAAGATAGCTTTCCAAGGCAACCGGATTGGCTGCCGCTTGAGCGCGGATGTGCTCTGGTACGTCCACCAGTGGTGCACAATTTTGGCTGACGTAGGCGGGGGAGAGAAACTCTCCCGAGCGGTCTAGCAGGTAGAGGGCTCCACCATGGGAACCAAGGATGCGCGAAGCACTCTCAACAATCAGGCGGTAAAGTTCGCGGTGACTTGCCCCGCTACCGAAGGCTTCACCTAATCCGTGAAGAAAGTCAAAAACCTGCTCCTCTTCCGTTTGCAGTTCGCGCCATTTGTGCTCCAGCTGGCGGAGGTCTTGCTCCTGACGTTTGACCTTCCAGCCAAAGTAGATGGACAACGCGATAAAGAGAATGAGCAGGCCGGTCACCATAGGACCCCGCAGGGTCCATTCAAACTACCTGCAGTTCCGCTACGGCATCAAGAGTGGGATTGCTGCTCTGGTTCTTTTCCTTTGAGGAACTCGATGACATCTTTGAATCGGACGGCATTTCTAGGATTGGCCTCAATGAGGTTTTGATGAGCTTTAATAATGGTCTCTCGTGCCGCCTCCTGGGGAGGATGGCTTTCGGCGTCGCGCATCGCTTTGGTCGGAGTGCTGGGGCCCTCGTCTTCTAGGTTCATGATGCGGTCGAGACCTAGATTTTTTAGGACATCGCGGTTGCGGCGATTGGCATGAATAATTCTGACTTGGCCTCCATCGCCCACTTGGAGAGCTATCCCTGCCAAGGTGCCCATGAAGGTAGAATCCATCAATTCGCAGTCTTCGAGGTCGATGATGAACTCTCGATGCCCGCGGCGGGTCATCTCCGTCGCAAATTCCTTCAGCGCCGTACTGTTTTGGAATGATCCACGCCCATCGACACGCACCCAAACGATTTGTTCGGCAACGCCAACCTGTACTGATGAAACAGAACTCAACTTACTTGTTCAGTTACGTGTCGGAGCAGGGTGATGTCAAACCGCGATGTATCGGGCCTCTCACTTCCATAGATAGGATTGGGTGAAGCCCACGATTTGATTGTTTTTGATAAGGAGGCAGCGCCATGCCGTAACCGGTCCATCCCATCTGTAGTTGTCGCCAATGACGGCGAAGGATGACTTGATGCTCCCTCGGGCCTTGGAGATGACGGATTCTTGCGCCTGAACCGCATTGCCCAGTTTGGCTTGGCGGTACTCGAAACGCACCGTGATGTCGGCGAGGCGTTTCGATTGCCAAAAGAAGTCAAAATAAGTCCCCTGTCGTGCCCGTCGTTCATTGGC
>CAXMPH010000263.1:0-2291 GCA_964195055.1 uncultured Chthoniobacterales bacterium
CGGTTGCGTCAGGTCTTGCTCTCAGCTTCACCCAACTTTCTTTCCAAGAAAACTGAGTGCGTGGGAGGAGTTATGCTGGGATAGGGTTGAGTCCGTCCGGCAAAGATCCTCCCGTGTCGGGCTTTTCCTTGGGCTCCTCGGCCACAAGGGTTGAGTCACTTGGTACAGGCGGCGGAAGAGGATCGCGGTTGGGTGGATTTTTCATCTCACCATGTTTGATGATGTCGCGAATCTGAGCTCCATTGAGGGTTTCGTATTCGAGGAGGGCCTTGGCGATAAGGTTGAGCTTGGTCCGGTCTTCGGTCAGAAGTTTGATGGCTCGAGCATAAGCGTTGTCAATGAACAACTTGACTTCGGTGTCGATAGCTTGAGCCGTCGACTCACTGTAGTCGCGCATCCGGGAAACATCCCGGGCGAGGAAGACTGGTTCGTCGCTTTCTCCGTACTCAATCATTCCCAGTTTTTCACTCATACCCCAGTGGCAGACCATCTTGCGGGCGATGCCGGTGGCCTGCTTAATGTCGCCATGGGCCCCGCTGGTGACGTCACCAAAGACGATGTGCTCAGCCACTCGACCGCCCATGATGACCACGAGGTGGTCGAGCAATTCTTTGCGCCGGGTGTTGTATTTGTCTTCTTCGGGTAACCACATGGTGGAACCGAGAGAGGGGCCGCGCGGAATAATGGTAACCTTGTGCAGTGGGGCGGTGTGCTCGAGGAGTTCGAGCAGCAGGGCATGACCAGCCTCGTGGTAGGCGGTGACCTCCTTCTCTTTCTCGCTGATCGCCATCGAACGTCGCTCCTTGCCCCAGCGGACTTTATCACGAGCTTCCTCCAGTTCCTGCCCCGTGATTGCTTTGAGTCCCCGGCGGGCGGCGAGGAGGGCCGCTTCGTTAATTACGTTGGCCAATTCGGCACCGGAGTAACCGGGGGTGCCACGAGCGATGACGCCGAAGTCGACGGAGTCGGCAACCTTCACCTTCTTGCCATGCACTTTGAGAATCTGCTCGCGACCGCGCACATCTGGGAGATTGACCGTGACCTGACGATCAAACCGGCCGGGGCGCAAGAGGGCCGGGTCAAGGACGTCCGGCCGATTGGTTGCCGCGATGATGATGACGCCTTCTTGGGCATCGAAGCCGTCCATCTCGACGAGAAGAGCATTTAGGGTCTGCTCGCGCTCGTCGTGTCCACCGCCCATCCCATGCCCTCGATGGCGGCCAACCGCATCGATTTCATCGATAAAGATAAGGCATGGAGCACTTTTCTTGCCTTGCTCGAACATGTCGCGTACCCGAGAGGCACCAATACCGACAAACATTTCGACGAAGTCCGATCCGCTGATGGAGAAAAAGGGAACGCCCGCTTCCCCGGCAATAGCGCGGGCCAAAAGGGTCTTGCCCGTCCCCGGAGGGCCTACCATGAGGACGCCCTTGGGGATATGTCCTCCCAGCTTTTGGAATTTTTTAGGGTCCTTGAGAAAGTCGACTAGCTCAGAGACCTCGTCCTTGGCTTCCTCCACCCCAGCGACGTCCTTGAAGGTGGTGGTGTTGTTGTCGCGGGACATCATCTTGGCTTTACTCTTGCCAAAACTAAAAGCTCCGCGGCCGGCATTCTTGATCTGGGAGCGGAAAATGAAGTAAAGAATGACGAGGAAGAGCAGGATGGGGAGAAACCCGATCAGGGTGGTGGCGAGAAGGTTAGACTCGGCTCGCACCGTGGGAATGATCCCTGCTTCATTGAGTTGTTTTTCTAGGGCGGCACTGTTGAAGGCCATGAAGATCAATGTTTTGAACTCAACGAGGCGCTCCTCGGGTTCGGCCGCGGCTGCCTTAGTCTCCATCTTGCGGTAGTAGCCGGAGATAGTTTGGGTTTCACGGCCTTCCTCTACAATGATTTCCAGTGGCTGCTCGGTGGTGGAGATGATTTTGCCCGCGGCAAGAAGCTCGGAAAATTTTGGATAGCTCAATTCATCGACCTGGGCCAGGTTGCCACCACGGAAAATGAAGGCTCCCCCAATCAAAGCAAACGCTACCGCGAAAAGGATCAGGCCCCTCCAGTTGAATTGGGGATCAGGATTAGGCCCTTTGGGGCGTTCGTTAGTTGGCTTTTTAGGATCGTTGGATGTCACGGATTTGTTAGAATGAACCTTTACCATGCTAGAGGGAAAGATCAAATGAACATAGCAAGGGAAAGGGCCCTAGCGGTCTCTGTTCACGATGTCAGTCCTTGGACCTGTCAACGGGTAAAGTTGATCCTGCGGGATCTGGCGGCGGAGGGAATCGGGGTGA
>CAXMPH010000264.1:0-2289 GCA_964195055.1 uncultured Chthoniobacterales bacterium
TCGGGTATGGGCAACCCACCTTCCGCCACATGAAAGATTCCTTTGGTCGTACGGCGGTCGCTTTTCGGGTTGTGCAGAACCCCCTGCCTGACCCGGTAGGAGTTAATAATGTCGGAGGAAAACTCGTCAGAGTCAGAGGGCAGCGAAAGTTGGCGAGCCAAGCCATGACGATCGAGGACAAAGGTCTGACTGGGCAGGCGAGGAACATCAACTTCGTCCTGCAAATAATCATGGAGGAAATTCTGGATACGGTTGTCAGCTGGGCAGAGATGATTACCAAGAAGCCTGTCTTTCTCACGGTTCAGGGCCATGACCCCGCCAATCAAGTCAGCAAACTCAGCATCCAATTGCATGGGGACGACTGGGCAACCGAGGTCACGTAGCTTCAAGTTGATATAATAGATACGCCGGCGCATGGCCTCCGCATCTTCACCGCCGCCTAGAATGCCACGCAGAGTGCCGATTTTTTTAGAAAGATTGTTGTTCATCGTAGGAATAACCGAAAAAGTGCAGCAAGATTAGGGCCAGCTCAGTCTTGGAGCAAGAACCTCTGCAACCCGCCCAACCGCCCCGGGAAAAAATCACCACAAATCGACCCGAGATGGCAGCTACTTCTGGGAGGAAAAAGAAGATAATCCAAGAAAGCTCAGGCTCGCCCTTTGACCGCCTTGGGCTCACCTCCTCGCCAAGCTTTCAAGAAGGAGGAAAACTTGTCAGGGCGGCTTCCTTATGGCGGTGCATAGACATCGCTCGACTTTTCTTTTGAGCGATCTTTGTCACCCATGACCCTCAGGGTTACCGAGTTTAGATCGATGATTGCTCCAATTTCATGCAAAAGGCTCACCCGAAAATGCCATCGGCATCACCGGGTAAGTTTGGACAGAGGTCTACTTTTTCCACTTCGAAAATTAATTTGACCCCAGTTGATATTTTAATTGGTCTGAAACATTGCCGGAGTCTCATGGTCCATTCGCGGCGCACTCACCAAATCTACAAGCGCCCATGACGGTGGCCCCAAAACGGGAGAATTTTTTGGTAAATATACAAAAAAGGGGAACGCCCTATCAATGATGAGCCGCTCTTCTTTAATAAACTCGGCCATGGGGCATGGATTTCCTTAAAAAAACTCATGACTGTCTCGCGCGATAACCTCCCCAAATTAAGGGATAATGCGTTCTTAGCTGAGCCAGATCCTCCTTTGACCAGTTCTTGCTATTTTTGTTCCCCTGCAGCGGCGAGGTACTCGCGTGAGAGCCGGACATAACGGAGGGCCCAAGTTTTGATGGCGGCTTGCTCCTCCTCAGACAAAGCCCGCACCACCTTGGCGGGAGTGCCTAGCACCATCGAACCAGGAGGGATCTCCATCCCCTGCTTCACCGTTGCATTGGCCCCAATAATGGAACGCTCTCCCACGTATGCCCCATCGAGAATAATCGCTCCCATTCCCACCAGCACCTCATCCTTGACCGTGCAGGCATGGACAATGGCTTGATGTCCCACCGTGACCAATCTACCAATCTGCGCCGGCAAATCGTCGGCCACATGGACAACCGCACCATCCTGCACATTGGATTGGGCCCCCAGGACAATACTGGAGACATCGCCTCGGAGCACAGCCCGAGGCCACACACTTGCTTGATCCCCTATCTCCACCTGCCCTAACAAGGTGGCGTCTGGCGCCACATAGGCGTCGGCAGCAATCTGCGGCAGAGCTCGAATATTGCGGGTGATTGTCTCGATGAACTTTTCCGTGAGAGCAAAACTAGTATCTTCCATCGGGTCAGCCCGAGGGCAGGGGCAAAGGTTGTCAACGAGAAAAACCGAAAGGGGAGAATCTTTCGGAATTATTAAGGAACATTGACACCCCTCACGGTATCGGAAAATAGTAAGTTGTTTTTAAACATCCCCCTCCCCCCACTAAATATGAACAAAGTCAAACTAACTGAATCTGTCCAAAAACAACTCAAAGGAACCAAAGCCGACGCCGAACGCGCCGTCAACGCGGTCATTGAGGGAATCAAGTCAAACCTAAAAAAGAGCAAGCAAATGCAATTGGTCGGGTTTGGGACCTTCAAGGTGGTTCATCGCAAGGCCCGCATGGGAGTAAACCCTAAGACGGGTGAAAGGATAAAAATCAAAGCCTCCAAGAATGTGAAATTTTCCACAGGCAAAGATCTCAAGAGCAAACTCTAAGCGCTTTCCCCCCCCCAAAAAAAGAAAACTCCTCCTGCCTGTTGGCGGGAGGGGTTTTCTTATTTTTTGGTCGAGCCAAGAGTAGGTTTCGACCAA
>CAXMPH010000265.1:0-2274 GCA_964195055.1 uncultured Chthoniobacterales bacterium
CGCATCCTTATCCTTGAGGTGATGGGACGGCATACCGGATGGCTGGCTCTGCACGGGGCCATCGCTGGGGGCGCCGACATCGCCCTAATCCCAGAGGTTCCTCTCGATTCAGAGCGATTAACCCAATTCATCAAAAAATCTGAGAGAGAAGGTCACCGCTCATTGGTGATGGTAATTGCCGAAGGCACTCGGGCTAAATCCGGGAACCAGATTCGCCAGAAAACTTCTGCGGGCGACAGCCGTCTCGGAGGGGTTGGTCACCATCTCGAGAGCCTCGTAGCAAGATGCACCGGAAGAGAAACCCGCTGTACGGTTCTCGGCCACTTGCAAAGGGGAGGAACCCCCGGAGCTTTTGATCGTATCCTCGGTCAGCAATTCGGAGTTCATGCAGTTGCGCTTGCGGCCGATGGTAAATATGGGCGCATGGTTAGCTACCGCTCAGGCGAAGTGACCGAAGTTGCTCTGGCCGATGCGGTCAACCATCGCCGCAACATCACCCCCCAAAGTCAAATCCTTGGCCATGCCCGTGCCCTCGGTATTTTTCTCGGCAATTAGCTTTATCGCCCGACCTGATTCTTACTCGTTACCGCGGTAAGAAGAGTCTCTTCGTAAGCATCGGCAATCGCTCCCAGGTCAAATTTTTCTGCCATCCGCAGACTGGCCTCCTGGCGCTGCTTCAGCTCATCTCGGCTACCCATCACGGCGCCCAACGCCTTTTCCCAGGCCCCCTCATTGGAAACTGGCAAAAGCCAGCCATTAACCCCGTCCTCCAGCACATCTCGCAAGCCGGGAATGTCACTACCCACGATGGCGAGCCCGCGGGCCGCTGCTTCGACGGCCGCCACCGGAAGCCCTTCCGAGAGTGAGGGCATCAGCAGAAGATCCGAAGAAGACATCGCGCGATCCACTTCAGCAGCGTCTACCCATCCGCGCAATTCGCACTGCCCGGAAACACCCCCTTGAGCCAAAACCTCCTCCAAGGATCCTCGCAGTGGACCGTCTCCTAAAAATACCGCACGCCAGGGGCGACCCCGCAAAGAGCTCAGCACCCTCCCCAGGAAAACAGGATTTTTTTGCACGCTCATGCGCCCGACAAACAAGAGACGCAGGACCCCCCCTGCATCCGGCGGTGGTGGCTGACTTGCCCAAGTAGAGGTGCCATTGAGAATAACCTTTGCCTCCACCCCATAGGCTTTCCTTGCCAGGTCAGAAACGTGGGAACTCACCGCGGTGAGAGCGGCGGCATGACGCCAGATCGGCCAGGTGAAAGGCTTGGCCAAGCGAAACAAATGGTCTGTCTGTTCCGGCGCTCCCCCTGGCACATCACCTAGGTGCGCCGTCAGGACATAGGGTACCCCAGTCATTCGATGAGCAACCCAAGCTACCGGGCCGGACGGAACCGCAAAGTGAACATGCATGACATCAGGGTGCCAAGTGGTAGCGGCGCGCCAGACCGGCCAGATGTTGCTGAGGATGTAGCCTAACATCTCCGGGACACTGCAGGTATCGGGTTTCCTACGAAAAGAGAAACTACGACGAACATCCACCCCATCAATCATCTGGCGCGAGGGAAGTTCCCCTGCGCCGGATGTTTGAACTCTTACTTGATGGCCTCGCCGAGCCAATTCACCAGCGATCTGCGCTGCTACCCTGCCTCCCCCCCCACCCACCGGAGGATACTCATAATTAACCACGAGAATTTTCATCCGAGGGTCTTTTTCCACTGCCCATAAACCCAAGCATTCCAGAGAAAGAGACGATGATTGCGCCGCCCAGAAATATGCTCTTTTTCCAGACGGGCAGCCAAAGTCGGACAAGGTTGCTCCTTCGGGTTGATCTGCAATCCCCCCGACTGAAACCATGAGCCAACCGGTATACCGAATCCTTTCTTTTTCCGGTCAATAATATCTTGAGGAACCAATCCCCGAGCCGCCCGCTTGAGCAAGTATTTTGTCTTCCCTCTGCGCAAGCGCCAGGAGGAGGGAATACGCCTAACGAAATTAACAACATCAAGATCGAGGAACGGCGAACGCACCTCCAATCCATTCATCATGCTGGCCCGATCTACTTTAGCTAAAACGCTTTCCTGCAGATAGATCCGAATAAAAAAGCCAGTCGCTTTTTCCACCATGTCATTGCTGTGGACTCCATCCCAAGCCACGATGGCTTCACTAAAGACATCTTCCAGCTCGATATTGGAGCCGAAGCAGTCGCCCCAATCCTTGGAGTCCATCCCAGCCATCCAGTTGGGAATCCACAGGGGAGGCCTCAGGG
>CAXMPH010000266.1:0-2268 GCA_964195055.1 uncultured Chthoniobacterales bacterium
ACCCGCCGTAATTCCCCGGGGGACAGACTTTGAGCCCCCTCTTTTTCCAAACCCTCCGCAAGGTATTTCACGGCGCGATCGACTGCCTCTGGCCACGGCACCTGCGCCATGAGAGCGCCACGATCCACTGCTTGATTGACCGCTTTTTCTAAGGCGGTTATGCCCTCTCCCTTAGTTGCCACGGTGCGGACCACCGGGACACCGAGACGGCGAGAGAGCAGCGCCGCCTCGACATCAATACCAGCCTTGTCGGCCGCATCAGACATATTGAGAGCAATGATCAAGGGCAAGCCAAGGTCGGCCACTTGGGAAGCGAGGAAGAGATTGCGCACCAAATTAGAGGCATCGACCACGCAAATGACCGCATCTGGCGCCGACGCATCCTCGAACCGACCAGTCAGAAAATCCAAGGCTACGCGCTCGTCCGGCGAAGAGGCAGCTAGGCTGTAAGCTCCCGGCAGGTCAACAAGTGAAACTGTCCGTCCCCCATATTGCCAAGTGCCAAACTTTTTCTCCACGGTTACCCCCGGATAATTGCCAATTTTTTGACGAGATCCGGTCAAGCGGTTAAAGAGCGTCGTCTTTCCCGTATTGGGATTACCCACGAGGGCGACGCGCAGAGTTTGCGGGGAGGACGGACTGCTCATACCACTTTGTCTCAATCATCCAAACGCTCGACTTCCACGGTAGCCGCATCGGCTTTACGCAGACTCAAGCGGGTGCCACGAAACTCAATTTCTAGAGGATCCCCCAAGGGAGCAACCTGGACCACCTTTACCTCAATTCCAGGGAGCAAACCCATGGCCATCAGTCGCGGGGAAACGATTTGATTCGCCTTGCTGGGCAAGACGCACCCACGTTGGCCGGCGCCAAGCATGGCGAGCGAACTACAACCTCCGCTCATTGCTGGGCCACGCGCTCCTGCACCTGCTGCAGCGCACAAACTTGAACGCAACCAAGCATGCAGCGACGCAAAGCGACGCAGCCGTTCTGACACCGCACCATCACCGGATCTTGTCCGGATAGCACCTCCACCTCGACCCCCTCATGAAAGCCAACCCGGCGCAAATGCACCGCCCACTCGCTTGCATCGTCTAAGGAAACCACCCGGCTACTAAGGCGGCGGGGACTTTTTTCCAAACTGACTGTTTTTGATCTGAACATGGCGATATTGCAATTGAGACTTAATCTCAAAAGTCTGCTGAGGGCAAGCGCTATTGACCGACTCAGCGGCACCTTGATCGTAACTTTGACTGAACGATGCGAAATCTGACTTTCGATTTTTCATCTCGATTTCGGGGGAATCTCCCTCCCAAGGAAATCGACTCAGTGCAAGGATGCCGGACCACTTCAGAGGTGAACCAAGCAAGGCCAGACCTAGCCGAGAAAGGTGAGAATCCCCCAGAGATAGCCGAAAAGAAAGTAAGCGGGCTCGAGGCAAACTCCTGCGATTTTCTTTGACACCTGACCCTTGGCCTTTCTATTCTTCGTGGCTAATTTTGTTATGAAAACATTTTCCGCCAAAGCAGAAGAAGTCCACCGTAATTGGTGGGTCGTGGATGCCGAGAACCAAGTTCTCGGACGCATTGCCACGAAAATCGCCGATATCCTGCGCGGCAAAAACAAAGCTATTTTTACGCCTCACTGCGACACGGGAGACCATGTGGTGGTCATCAACGCTTCCAAGGTTCGCGTTACCGGAAAGAAGACAACCGCTAAGGTATACACCAGCTTCTCCGGTTACGTTGGAGGCCACAAATCCGAAACCTTTGAAAAGCGTTTGATCCGCCGCCCCGAGCTTGTGGTTGAGCGGGCGGTTCGCGGGATGATTCCCCACAATCGCCTTGGCCGAGCCCAATTCACCAAACTTAAAGTCTACGCTGGTGCCGAGCATCCGCATTCCGCCCAGCAGCCCAAAGAACTCAAAATCGCTTAACCCATGTCCGACACCCATACCGCCACCGGCCGCCGCCGCACCTCTGTCGCTCGTGTTCGTCTCGTTCCGGGCACCGGAAAAATCGAGGTCAACAGCCGCGAGTTCAACGATTACTTTCCTACCGCTACCCTACAGACTGCCGTGTTGCGGCCTTTGGAGATCAGCGGCAACACCCAAACGGTAGACATTCATCTCAAGACCAATGGAGGTGGAGTCAGCGGGCAAGCCGGTGCTTCTAGTCTGGCTATTGCCCGAGCCCTGCTGAAGCTCAATGCCGAACTTCGGCCAGAGCTCAAGAAAAATGGTTTACTCACCCGTGACCCACGGATGAA
>CAXMPH010000267.1:0-2013 GCA_964195055.1 uncultured Chthoniobacterales bacterium
TGGAGCAGTTCTGCCATGGTGGTTAGCCGAGAGAAATCACCACATTGATGGTAGGTGTTGAGTTCGGAAGCGAGCTGGGCGACGTGCTCTTGCGGCGCGACTTCTGTCTTTTTCATGGTACTAAGCAAGGCGAGGTAGCGACGGCTCTCCGCCTGAATGCGCCGAGCCATCTGCGAGCGTTCCTCTTGCCGGTACTGCACGATGGTCTGGACATTGAGGTGGGCCTTGACCAGTTCGTCGACCGGCTTGTTATCAGGAAAACGATGAGGCTGATAGACGACAAGCCGGCCCTCATGGGACTGCTGGTCGAAGTCAATCGCCCGCACCCGGTATTGCACTTCTTCAAAGTCGGGGGTGATGTCGACGACGTAGTTGACCGAACGCATATCCCCAAGAAGACGGAGGTAACAGCGCTCGGCAAATTTTACAAATTCCTTGGCGACGCGCACCTTATTCAGATCCTCACGACCGAGGTACTCTTGGATGAAGGCGTCGCCGGGTATCCCCGCAATGTGCTCCTCGATCAGGGTGTTTTCCCGAACCAGATAATTGATCCGAGAGGGCGAGAGCAGGTGTTCCAGCTCCAGCCCATAGATGCGCGAGGCATCGGCCTTCTTGACGTAGTAGTGGTCGGCGTTGCCATTGAAAAGATTGGTTATTCTCACCCGAAAGGGACGCGAGTTTCCGAAGTCTCCAAAATCGACCCGCTCCACCGCTAGGTGATCGGTGTGGGAAAGATCGCCGCCAATCTTCAGCATGGCGTAGAGCTTGGTCAGGCGCGGCTGAAGCTCGGCCATGACCTGGGGGGAATAGGCTACGGTCAGCCAAAGGGTTTCCTCGCCGGCCGTATTCTCGTAGGGCATGGCATTGCTGAAACGAAGAAGATCATCGTAGACCAAAGGAATCTCTGCCCGACGGCCAAAGTGATGCAGGTACTGGAGCAGAGAGGAACTGATGGGATAGGTCTCTTTGCGCCGGGAGATCATACTTCGATACTTTGGCTGGCCCCACCGAAGAAGGCCACCCTGAGATTTCAGCCGAAGAGGGCAAGACCGTGCCGAGACAATCTAGCGGCAGCAAGGCGGGCCGATCGCCCGAGTAAACCATGGCAAGACCGGGCCAGCCGACGACACAGACTTCTGGCACGACCGCAGAAAAGTCCTTAGGGTTTTTCTCAATGCGCCTCCCCAGACTTTGCCTAGCCTGCCTAGTCGGATTGCTGCCGATAACCTTAGTAGCCCAGCCCAAACCCGCCCCACCCAAGAACGCGGCAAGGAATGGCGGCTTCGAGCGCAGCCAAAGCCAGCCCAACCTTTGGATGGGAGTAGACAGAAATGGGGTGCTCAGCGGATGGCGCGCCTTCCTCCCCGTTCTTAAGGAATCCGGCAAGATAAGCGACACCCCCATGCCAGTTTCGGCCGCCGTAGGTGACCTCAACAATGATGGTCGAGAGGATATCCTTAGCGCCGATCCTCTGGGCTATATCCGCATCTACTTCAATAGCGGAACCACCCAAGTCCCCAAGTTCACCGTTGGTGAACTTAGCTACCCCTTCCTCGCCCTACCGGATGGGAATCCTCCCTGGAGGCCACCGGAGCTGGGAACGGGAGGACTCAGCGCTTGGAATCTTCGGTGGAAAGCAAGGCGGCGGGTCGTCAAAGTGGGGTTAAGCGATGCCTTAGGTGGTGGCAAATTGGATATTGTGGCCGGCAATTATTTCGGCGACCTGTTCCTCATCCGCAACCAAGGCTCACCAGCCGTACCAGCTTTCACCCAGCCGGAGTCTATCACCGAGACAGCCCTCGTCCTGAGCAAGGACGAGAACCGACGATGGGGAAATCTATTTGCCCCACTCCTCTACGATTGGAACGGAGACCAGAAGCCAGATCTTCTTGTCGGTGAGGGCTCTTACTCGGCCAACAATATTCATCTCCTGATCAATCAAGGCTCTCAGACCAGCCCCATCTTCAGCGAGGAGACGAGGCAAGTTCTTGCTCTGGGGGAAGGCCGCAG
>CAXMPH010000267.1:2023-2259 GCA_964195055.1 uncultured Chthoniobacterales bacterium
TTGAACGGCAATGGCCGGGTAGACCTCCTTGTCTCCGATGAACAGGGCCTGCTCACCGCTTATTTGAGACCAACTGACTGGAAAGTGGGTGATGCCATCAAACCATCCGGCTACCTCGCCAAGACTGGCGGACTGACTCCCCAAGCCAAAGAAGCGCTCAAGATCGGTCCGGGTATTAATTCGGTGGCTACGGGCGACCTCAACGGCGATGGCCTTTTTGATTTGGTCATCGGACG
>CAXMPH010000268.1:0-2188 GCA_964195055.1 uncultured Chthoniobacterales bacterium
GGTATTGCCACATGACAAGCTTGTCGCGGCGGAGGTCGTTGACGTTGTCCATGGGGAGCTCGGGTGAGAGCTTGAAAAGCAGCCAGCCGATGTGAGCCCACATGAAGCCCTTGGAAATATCGTAAGGATCGTCGTCGTGGTCCACGTGCTTGTGGTGCTTGCGATGATCCGAGCACCAGTCGAGGGCAGAATTTTCGAAGGCGCAGGCGCCGAAAAACAGAGTGGCAAATTTAACCGGAGCCTTGGCCTTGAAGGATAGGTGGGAGAAAAGACGATGATAACCTAGGGTGATGCTAAATCCGGTGGCGAAGTAAAAGAAAAGGAAGAGGCCGGCTTGGAAAAGATCCAGCCCGTAGTGCCACAGATAGAGGGGCACAGCAGTCACCGCGAGGATGTTGATTACGGTGAGAAATATACTGGTCTTCCAGTTGACGCGGTCCCAAGGGATGCGTGAGGCGAGAGGTAGTTGCATAGATTTGTAGGTGTTGAGGTCGCTGGGAGAACGACAACAAAGCAATACCCTACTCTTGGCTTCTCCCCTAGGCAAGGAAGAGAATGAAGGCGATGGTTCGTCCCTTGGGACGAGAAACTTAGCGGATGATGCCGCGCTGGCTTGATTCGATGAAGAGACAGAGTTCTTCAATTTCGGCTAGATTCGACCAATCCTGGCGCATGAGATCGAGGGATTGCTTCACATTGAGTTTGCCTCGGTAGAGGAGGCGGTAAGCTTCCCGAAGCGCCCGGATAGTTTCCGAGTTGAGGCCGCTCCGCTCCAGGCCAACCTGGTTGATGCCTCGGACCTCGGCAGGATGGCCGTCGGCAATGAAAAACGGGGGAAGGTCTTGTACGATTTTTGAGCAGCCACCGATGATAGCGTGGCGCCCGATGCGGCAAAACTGGTGGACGGCGCTGAGGCCGCCAATAATGACGTGGTCACCCACTTCGACATGGCCAGCCAGAGTGCCATTGTTGGAGAAAATAACGTTGTTACCGACTAGGCAATCGTGGGCAATGTGGGAATAGGCGAGAAAGTTCCCGTTGCTCCCGATGACTGTTTTGGACCCGGGAAGAGTGCCGCGATTGACGCTGCAGTACTCTCTGAAATTGTTGCCGTCACCGATTTCTAGGTAGGTAGGTTCTCCGCGGTATTTGAGGTCTTGAGTACGCTGACCGATGGAACCGTAGGCATAGAAGAAGTTGCCCCGTCCGATCTTGCTCGGTCCCATGACGGTGACGTGGTGCTGTAGTTCGGTATCTGCGCCGAGAATGACATCCGGGCCAATGATGCAGTAAGGCCCGACTCGAGCGTCGGGGTGAATTTCTGCCGCGTCATCAACAATGGCGCTGGGGTGGATCATTGGGAGACTAAGCCAAAAAGAAGGTTTCCTTCGCTAACTACCTCACCGTTGACCGTGCACTCACAGGCGGCGCGGGCCATGGTGCGACGGGAGCGGGTCAACTCACATTGGATAAAAAGGGTGTCTCCAGGGAAAACCGGCTTGCGGAATTTTACTTCGTCGGCGCTCATAAAATATCCGATTTTTCCGGAATTTTGGGTGTTGAGCATCATGAGGATGCTGGCTACTTGGGCCATCGCCTCAATCTGGAGAACCCCAGGCATGACCGGGTGAGAGGGAAAGTGGCCAACGAAGTAGGGCTCGTTGATGCTGACCGATTTGACTCCAGTGCACTTGGTGTCACCCTCAAAGGAGACGATGCGGTCGACCATCAGGAAGGGGTAGCGGTGCGGCAGGATCTTCATGATCTCTGTCGTTGGCAGAACTCGCTCTCCCACAGGGAGTTTAGTCGGAGGAATCATCGCGAGCATGTTGGCGTGCTGTTTCGCTATCGCGGCAGCCAACTGAGTATTTGGTCCGTGTCCGGGGCGGACGGCCACGACATGCCCAATGAGGGGACGTCCACTCAGGGTAAGGTCTCCGATAATATCGAGGATTTTGTGACGGACAAATTCGTCGGGGAAGCGTAGGGGTTCCTTGCTCAGGACTGAATTATCTCGGATGACAATGGCGTTCTCAAGGCTGCCTCCACGGATAAGTCCTTTTTCCATCAGTGGTTCGACGTCCTCGTAGTGAACAATGGTTCGCGCTGGAGCAATCTCTTTCTCGTAGATCTCCGGGGTGATTTCGAGGCTAAGGTACTGGGTAAAGTGTCCGTCGGGGCCCGCCTG
>CAXMPH010000269.1:0-2186 GCA_964195055.1 uncultured Chthoniobacterales bacterium
CTGGTAGAGAAACTCGCCGAAGTTTACCCCCAACGTGCCCTCACTGATCTGACCCAAACCGGACTTCTGGCCGAGATTCTTTACCAAAACTGAGCATGCAAATTTTTGCCCAGCAGATCGATGACCTCAAATCAAGTCGCAAGGATATCATTCCGCCCTTGCCTCTGCTTTTCCGTTTAGTACCCATCCTATTTTATGGAGCCCTTGTCTTTATCGTGGTCATCGGATCGGTGGCGTTTTTCCAAGCAAGAATGGCCAAGCAGCGGCGCAATGCCATTATTCAGAGCTCGGCTACTCTTGAGGCCCAGATCGCTACGATCAAAATTGATCGGGCTTCGCTCGAAGCTCGGATTCGGGAAGCCAGCGATCTTGAGGCGTGGGTACTGGCATCGATGCCCCTGCAGCCGCTGGTGGTAGGCATCGTTCGTAGTATGACGCCCCAATCTGAGATTGTGGATCTCACCCTGGAGCGCGATGAAGATACCCCGACCCAGTTGCGTCTTTCCCTCCGCCTCAATACAGACTCTGACAAACAGCTTGAGCAGACCTTGGGATTGATCCGCTCGATGCATTATCGTGAGTTTTCTCCCACCCAGACGCGAGTCCGTGGTGACTTAGACTACAAGGCCAGCCTTCTCTGGCAAAATCCCCACACCAAGCCACCTCTCCCGGAGGGGCGTAATCAACCGACCTCCCAGCTATGAACGCCAAGCAAATCGCCTGTCTGGTACTTTTGCTTGGAATAGTTGTCTTGGTCCAGATGGGTAAGTCATTCCTCGTCAAAGCTCAGGCTTTGGACGTGGCGGCGGCGGAAGCAGGTAAGGGGATGGAGGGTCTGAAAACTCAGCTGGCGGCGGAGGAAGTTGTCTTCAATGACCTCCAGCGTCAGTCAGATGAGCTCATTGGTTTTGTGGAAAAGTGGGAGCCTTACTTTGCCGTTTTAGACGATCAACAAGCTGCCGAAACAGGAATCAGCATGAAAGTCCGCGAGGCTGAAATGCTCAACCTCTCCCAGAGGTACCAGCAGATTCCGCACAAAATCAACAATCAGAGCAACGATTCTCTCCCTATTTTGATGCGAGCCACCCTCGTTTTTGATGATAGCCATGCCAAGCTGCTTAATTGGATTGGTCAGATGGAAAAAATCAAACCAACGATGCGGATCGGTCGACTCGAACTGGCCAAAGGTTCCCGAGGTGATGATTTGCGGATGGAGGTGACCTTGGAAGTACCCCTGAGGTATGTCGCAAAATGATCCCGTTCCTCAGATTTAAAAAGTACCGCAACCCTTTAGCTGCGGCTCCGTTGGTTTATCTGGCGCTGGCTGGCAGCCTTCTTCCCCTTCCGGCGCAGGAGCTCACCCCAGCCGAGCAGAAGGCAGCTGATCTTCGGATGCCGTCTTTGGATCGCTCGGCCATGGAACCTGATAAGCGCCGATATGAAAGTGTAGACAAAGCCGAGCGCAATCCGTTTGGGATGGTGTCCCTGCCTACCATCGAGGCCGAGGAGGTCGAGGTCCTTTCCGCGGAAACCGAGGAAATGAGGATTCGCCGCGTTCTCGGGAATATGAGAATTAGCGGGGTGCGCCGGCGGCCGCAATCCGAGGATGGCTCCTCAGAATCCTATCGAGTCTTGCTGGGATCTTTTCCCCTGGAGGCTGGCGACCGTCTTCCTCGACTTTTTGCCAATCAGTCGGAGGTGCTGCTGGTGAAAGATATTGAACCAGACAAAGTGGTCTTGGTCTTTGAGGAGAAGAATTCCGATTTGCCCCCTCGCACCATTGGCCTGGCCTTTGATCTTCGTCCCCGTCCCGATTCTCTGCTCTTGGGAGAGCTCTTTGGCAAGGTGGTTCCTTTCACTAAAAATGGTGCGCCAGCGCTCAGCCCGCTGGAGCTTTCTGCGGTTGAGGCCATTGTCGAAGGTACTGAAGCTGCAGGAATGCAGTCGCTGATCGAGCGCTCTTATGAACTTTTGGGAGAATCCTCCGACGCATCATCCGATGACCCATCAGCCAACTAAAAATAATAGGGCATTCACTTTGGTTGAATTGCTCGTGGCCGGAGCCATTGGCGCCGCCGTGATTGCCACGGCCGTTATTGGCTTTGCCATGCTCTCCGGGCTCCCTGGTCGAGGTAGCCTAACTGACCTCACCCTGCCTAGTGGGGTTATTTCAAATTTTTACGGAG
>CAXMPH010000270.1:0-2166 GCA_964195055.1 uncultured Chthoniobacterales bacterium
CAGTTGAGCTTGCCGTCGATCAAAACCGAGCAGGCACCACAATCTCCGGTGCCACACCCTTCCTTGACCCCGGTGAGCCCCAGTTCGTCTCGTAGGGCATCGAGCAGCGAGGTGCCGTCGGCGGCGAGGAAGTCGACCTCGTCGACTAAGCAGGCCGCTCGGATTTCTTGGCACTGATGACGTACGAGGGGATGTAGAATCTTTTCGAGGTGACGGAGAGCGTCCCGGTCGTGGAAAACAAGCTCGCGTAAGGCGATGCGGCAAACTTCCCCTTGGGAGTTAAAGCACTTGGCCCCAAACGTTTGACGGAGGGCCGCCGCGGTAGGCTCATCGTTTGCCAAAAGACGGTGAACACATTGGTCAGCATCAAAGACACGAAAAGGATGCCGACCTACCAACGACCTAACCAAAGATGACTTCCCCGTGGCCACGCCGCCGGTAATACCGATTAACATGTGATTGGCTTACCGCGATAAACGGCAGTTGTGAGCTGAATTCACCTAATGGCTGCCGGCCACTATTTCTGGCGGAACCCCTTAGCGGAAAGGTTGGGCTGAGGAAGATCGTCGGGAAGACCGAGGGGCTGGACAATTTCCTCTTGGTCCATGTCATCCTCGGGACGCAGGGGCTGACCAGCCGCGTCCATCAGGCGAGCGGTGACGAAAATAATAAGGTTGCGCTTAATTTTCTGATCAACACTGGAGCGAAAAAGGGCCCCCGCAAAAGGGATATCTCCCAAGATTGGTACCTTGTCATTGACCTTCTGTACATCCTCACGGATCAAACCTCCGAGAGCAACCGTCTGTCCATCCCAAATGCTGACATTGGTGGTAACTTTGCGGGTGCTGAAGATAGGCTGATTGATCGTGTTGTCGGTCAAGAGCTGCCTCTGAGGGCCTAGTAGGGGGATGCGGTTGTTCACCGGCGCATAGATCGGCGTTCCGTAGTTGATGAAGCCTTCAAAATCGACGACCTCAGGGGAGAGCATCAGGTCGATGGTGTAGCCATCGGGACCAATCTGTGGCTCAACTTCCAAGGTAACCCCCAGATTGCGGTTTTCGAAATTGGTGGGGAAGCTGGGGGTGACGATGGGATCTGACGTCACTGCGCCCGCCCCTGGGCCAATCTGGACGGTGGTACTTTGTGTTCCACCGGTGCTCTGCGGTATTTCCGGTGGATCAAACTCGGTCGGATAGGGGAAGATTCTGGTGATGCTGATCGTGGCTTTTTGGCCGCTCTTGGTCGTCACCTTGGGAGCGGCCATGAGATCGACGCCTTTTTGCTGATTTAAGGCCCGAATAACCGCTTGGAATTGAACATTATTAAAGATTCCTGCCATCGACAAAATACCGGGAGCCGCTCCGCCTGCCCCAAGCCCAAGGTTCTGGGAAAGCAGTGAACTAAGACTATTAATGGAGAGGGCGGCGTTTTTTCCGGTTCCTGACCCAGTTCGAAGACCGCTGGTTACCGAATCAGCACCGACAACCTGACCGTTTCCGGGATTGACAAAAGGATAACTGGAGGAGTCACCACCGGGAGATCCACCAGCACCGTAGACACCGGAGCCGATAGCAAATGGCCCGATTCGCCAATCAAAGCCCAATTCCTTGAGATTGTTTTGGGAAACCTCGACGAACTTACTCTCAATCTCGACTTGGGTTGGTTGCTCGCCCATGGCGGCATCGACCAAAGATTCAATGAGATCGAGATTGGGAGCCGTGTTGCGGACAACCAGTCGACTGCTTCCGGCATTGAAATTGGCGCTAGCACCAGGGGGAAATTGCACTCCCTGAGACGCGAGGAAATCTTTAGCATTTTGTCGGGAAGCGAGACCACCTCCGCTAGTGTTGGAGGAATCTCCCGCTTGGGCTTCATCGTCACCCGTAGAATTAGTTACCGCTATGAAACCTGGAGGCACCTTGAAGTTGCGCTGCTCCAAGGTGTCGGTGGGTTCTGAGAGAGGGACAATCGAGACGGCAAACGGTTCCACCTTGACCTTGAGACCCGAGAGAGTAGCGACATACCGCAAGGCCTCATACAAGGGCACATTGGTCAGGTTGAGATTGATCCGCTCGGCTCCGGTCGAAGCATTTACTCCGACCTCTCCGAATTCATCGACAGGTGCGGTGGCCGCCATGGGGAGCTTGAGCACAATGTTGATGCCTC
>CAXMPH010000271.1:0-1818 GCA_964195055.1 uncultured Chthoniobacterales bacterium
ACCGTAGCGGACCCCATCAAAACGGGCCAAATTGGCCGAGGCTTCAGCCGTAGCTATGATGTAATAGTCGGCCACCGCGTATTTACTGTGAGGAAGAGAGACCTCGACAATTTCGGCTCCTAATGAGCGGTAGACCTCAATGGCCTGATCGACCCGCTGAGCCACCTGCGGGTCGGTGCCCTCGACAAAATATTCCTTGGGCACCCCCAGCTTCATCCCCTTGACCCCAGCCTCCAACTCCGCCGAGTAATCCGGCACCGGAACGTCGAGCGAGGTCGAGTCCTGAGGGTCATGCCCTGCGATAGCCTGCAGAACTAGAGCCGCGTCCTCCACCGTCTGAGTGCACGGCCCGATCTGGTCGAGCGAGGAGGCAAAGGCAACGAGACCATAGCGCGAGACCCGGCCATAGCTGGGTTTGAGCCCGACGCAGCCACAGAGAGCGGCCGGCTGACGAATAGAGCCACCCGTGTCGGTACCAAGGGAGGCAAGCGCCTCACCCGCTGCCACCACCGCGGCGGAACCGCCACTCGATCCTCCGGGAATACGGGTGGGATCGTGCGGGTTGCGGGTAATTTGGACGGAGGAGTTCTCCGTCGATGACCCCATGGCGAATTCGTCCATGTTGGTTCGCCCGAAAGGAATGGCTCCAGCAGCACGCAACTTGGTGATGACGGTGGCGTCATACGGAGCGGTGTAGCCCTCTAAAATCTTGGAAGCGCAGCCGCAGGGCTCACCCTGGACGTTGATCAAATCCTTAATGGCAATGGGAATACCTCCGAGAGGAAGGCTGGTGTCGGCATTTTCTGCCGCGGCCCGAGCGCTCTCATAGTCACGAGACAGATACCCGTCAATCTGAGGATCGGTCTTCTCAATGGCGGCATCGACCGCCGTGATCAGATCAGAAGATGATAATTCTCCCGACTGAAGCAGACGGCGTGCCCCAGCGATGGTGAGTCCAGAAGGGTCCATCAGCCCTCCACCACCTTGGGGACTAAAAACAACCCGTTGCTCGATTGGGGGGCATTGCTGGTCGCCTCCTCTTGGGTGAACTGGTCGCGTGGTACATCGGCGCGAAAGACATTGTAAACAGGTGAGGCATGGGCCGTCGGCTCGATACCCTCGACATCCACCTCATCGAGTTGCTTGATGTAGGTGAGTACTTGGTCGAGCTGCGGTTGCAACTCGGAGACCTCTTCCTCGGTCAAGCCGAGGCGAACAAGATGAGCGACGTCGCGGACGTCAAAGTGTGGTGTGTCCATACAGGTAGTGGATTGCATAACCTACGCCATCGAGGTTGTCGACGTTGGAGGCGGGAAAATCCTCCCTGGCAAACGTGGCCGCAGCTAAAATTTCAGGAGGACCTTACCGGAGACGCCTCCCGCGGCCAAAGCAACCGCCTCCTTCACTTTGACGAGGGGAAACTCTTGGGCGACGGAAGGCTGGAAGCAGCCGGTGGCGGCCAACCGAAAAATCTCACGGAACACCTTGTCCACCTCCTTATCGCTGGCTCGGCTCAGCCATCGGGTGAGCCAGAATCCCTGGAAATGGAGATCGCGAAAAATGAGAAAACCGTTGGGAATTTTAACGGCCTCTCTGCTCATCGCCCCATAGGTGAGCAAGGCCCCTCCTGGTTCGAGCAGTCCCGCTAAACGGGTGGCCGCTGATCCACCCACGGCATTAAGCCCAAGCCGGCAGACATGGCCCAGCAAGACTTCTTTGGCCTGTGCCGCCATTTCTGGGCCATCCACGAGCACGGCATCGGCGCCGAGGGTCCGTAGACCCTCCGCCGCCTCGACCCGATGGATCAAGTTGAGCGTT
>CAXMPH010000271.1:1828-2157 GCA_964195055.1 uncultured Chthoniobacterales bacterium
GAGCTTTTGGCAATCTCAATCACCGCCTTTCCCACTCCCGAGGTTGCGGCATTCTGAACCACCCAGTCACCAGACGACAAAGAAGTGAAATGATGAAGAAGGAGCCAGGCCGTGGGAGGATTGATCCGGAGCATGGCCGCCTGTCGTGGATCCAGACCCTGGGGCACCTTGATTAGATGATCCACTTTCCAATTCCCCTCCTCCTGCCAGGCTTGACGGTCGACCAGAACATACTGACCCAGCCACCCCTCCCCAGAGCCTTCTCCGGCAGCCTCCACCCGACCCACTCCCTCGTTGCCTGGAACATCGGGCAGCGATCGAGCCTCCCC
>CAXMPH010000272.1:0-2144 GCA_964195055.1 uncultured Chthoniobacterales bacterium
CTGACCGTCACCATTTCGAAGACCCGCTCGTAGCTATGCCAGATGGGGAGGATCGAGAGGACGCGGTCCTCGGGAGTCAAGGCAAAGGGCAGGTAGCGCACCTGCGAGATCATGTTGTCATGGGTCAGCATCACTCCCTTGGGGGTTCCCGTCGTGCCTGAAGTGTAGATGACGGTAAAGATGTCATCGCCTTGGATTTGGCCGAGTCGCTCTTCCACGACCTTATCTCCGAGAGAGCGCAGATACTTTCCCCTCTCCATCAAATCGGCCAGCTTGAGCACCCCAGAATCCGAAGGAGGCTCGCCTTCCATGAGAATGATGTGACCGACTTGGGGGAAGGTGGCCCGGACGGCGAGGACGCGTTGCAATACCGCTAGATTCTCTGCCATGAGAATGGTCGAATCGCTATGAGCCACGATGTAGGAAATCTCTGACTCGGTCACATCGGCCGCCCGCGGAACATCGGCCGCTCCACAGAGTAAAATCGCGCAATCACAGAGCAACCACTCCGACCGATTGTCCGAGATCAGAGCCACCTGCTGACGGGCCTCGAGGCCAAGTTCGATCAAGGCGGCCGCTAGGGCGCAGGCCCGCCCGTAGAGCTCACCGTAAGTCTGACTTTGGAACTCTCCCTTGCCCCTTCGCCACGCCATGGCGGGACGCTCCGGGTAGGTTTCAGCCGCTAAGCGATAAAGGTCGGCGATGTTGGCCGAACCCTCGTAAATTTTTTGGTCCTTCAGGTGTTGGGGATTCATGCTGGGGAGGCTTGGGGAAGTGGCAGGGGATTAGCTCTGGGGGTGATCCCCTCTACGAATGGAAACATTCTCGAGAGAGGAGTACCCTCATTGATTGTCCTTTTGGAAGTAATCTGCAAAAGCGAGGCGCCAGCTGTCCAGCAGTATAACCTCCGCAACTCGGACGACTCACCTCCCCGTTCAGTTGCGGTTGTTCCTTTCCACCATACCTTGGTCATTTTGCTCGTACCCGCCCAGGAGCGCCCTCAGCACCTACCGGCGATGGACTTGAGAGGGCTTATTCTAAAACTCCTCAGCTGGGGGGCTGAGGAGTTTTCCTCGTCGGATCTTCTGGCCGGAGAACCACCTCAACCATGACCATGGTGCTACTTTCTCCCGCGACCACCATGTCGAAGACTCCCCTCTGCACCGAATCGCGGAAGAGGGCTTCCGCACTCGTCGGCACATTGGCAAAAATCTTGACCGACTGCCCATCATTCCATGAGGAGGCACTGCCGCCAAACCCCTTGGCTAGGCGAATGACGCGCTGCAACTCTTCCTCTAACTCAGGCAAAGGCATTTCCATGATGATGGCTCGCCCACCCAAAAGGGTGGGCGATGGCAGTACCGTATTGGCGGTTCGCTCCAGCGCTTGGCGCAAAGCCTCTGATTGGGCCGCATTCAAGCCCTTGGGCTCGCCCTTCACCATCATCCACCCCCCTGCAATGGCTAGAACCAAAGGCAGGAAAAGGGCGGCGCCCACTACGAGGATAACGATCATCCGCTTTCTTTCCACGTGGTCTTTCATCGCTCTATTCTCGGTTAGGTAACCTCGCGGGCACAAGATCAGCTTCAACGGGGTATTTGACCGCGGGCTCAGACTCAAGGATAGTCGCCGACCACTCTGCTATGCTTAACACGCGCAACTTCTGCATCATTGCCCATATCGATCACGGTAAGACAACTCTGTCTGATCGACTGCTCGAATCGACCCGGACCATTTCCCATCGAGAAAAACAGGACCAACTCCTCGACTCCATGGATCTGGAGCGGGAGCGAGGCATCACCATCAAGTCCCATCCGGTCACCATGACCTACCGGGCCAAGGACGGGCAGGACTACAAGCTCAACCTTCTCGACACCCCGGGACATGTGGACTTCGCCTACGAGGTCTCGCGTAGTCTCGCAGCCTGCGAGGGGGCGCTTCTCATTGTCGACGCCGCCCAAGGGGTCGAAGCCCAAACGGTGGCCAACGTGCATCTCGCGACCAAGCAGAACCTGACGATCATTCCGGTGATCAACAAGATCGACCTGACGCACGCTCGCCCAGACGAGGTCGCCGAAGAAATGATGCATTCGCTCGGAACCGACCCGGATGACTGTGTTCGAGTCAGCGCAAAAACCGGCGAA
>CAXMPH010000273.1:0-2110 GCA_964195055.1 uncultured Chthoniobacterales bacterium
GTTATCCCGGTAACGAGTCTCGCCGAAGGCCGAGAGACCCTGCAGAGCCTCACTGCCAATCAGCTTGGCAAAGTCGATGGTCGCGGCCAAGGCTACCTCCTGATTGTAGACACCCTTTTGCCCGTTTTCGCTAGACAAGATACCGTAATAAGCTCCGCGCCACTTGCCCTTAAACTTGAGCCCACGGTCAGCAAGGGAATCCCTAGGGCCCAGCCAATTTCCCGTCAGATATTTTCCATCCCACCAATCTTGAAGAGAAGAATCCTTCAGATTTGCTTTCATTTCGACCTGGGCTCCGGCGAAAAGGGTGGTACTAAGCCCAAGAATCAGCCCGGCCACAATTACCGTAAGACGCCCTACTTTGTCACTTACTAACTGATAGTTCATTATCAATAATAGGTTGAAAGATTAGATATTTTTCAAAAATTGAGATTTTTTACTTAATGGAAGCGAGGGCTACCTTGGCTTTTTCGACCACCTCAGCAGGCAGGGGGATATAACCCAATTCGTCGGCAAAAGACTGTCCCTCAGTCAGCCCGTAGGTGACGAATTTTTTCAAGGCGGCCAACTTGGCTGCATCCTCGTAATGTGCGTAGAGAAGCAGCCAGGTGAAAGAAGTTATGGGATAGTCATTCTTACCCTCAGGATCAACTGGCCACACCCTCAAGTTCTCTGGCATGACCACGGAGGCCAAGGCAGCCGCTCCGCTCGCTGGGGTAGGAGCGACAAAGTTACCCGATTTGTTTTCAATCAGGGCCGACGACAGACCGTTGTTTTTGGCATAGCCATATTCAACATAGCCAATGGTCCCGCTCGCTTGCTTGATCAAAGCGGTGACTCCCTCGTTACCCTTGCCACCGACTCCAACGGGAAAACTCACCGACTTAGCAGGACCGACCTCATCGTCGAACTCCGGACTGATCTTTGAAAGATGCTGGGTAAAAATAAAAGTGGTTCCACTCCCATCGGAGCGATGAGCCACGATGATTGATTTGTCCGGCAAATCCACGTTTGGGTTATTCTTGGCAATCGCCGGGTCATTCCACTTGGTCATTTTGCCGAGAAAGATTCCAGCCAAGGCTTCTCGGCTGAGTTTCAACTCAGTAATTCCCGGCAGATTGTAAGCGAGCACGACACTTCCCGCCGCGGCGGGAAGAAGCACGGTTCCTTGTCCAACTTTGGCCATGGAGGCGTCGCTCATAGCGGCGTCGCTGGCGCCGAAGTCGACCACCCCCTGAATGAAGTTTTTCACCCCAGCACCGCTTCCAACCGACTGGTAGTTGACCTGAATTTCAGGATGTTTTTCATAAAATTCTACACTCCAGCGCTGGTAAAGGGGCGCGGGAAAAGTAGCTCCAGCCCCGGAGAGTTGCTGGGCTTCGACAGAACCAAGAGTCAGGAGAGACAAGAGGAATGTTTTACAGATGTGATGTTTCATGGAGGTGACAATAGAAAGGACAGAACTGTGGAGGAAAACAGGAAAATTGTCACAATTTTGTAACATCCCCATCGGAAGCTTATTTGCTGTTCACTAGAGGTATTTGGAAAACTAAAGGAGTAAAACTGATCCACCCTAACTCATCCCAGACTGTCCCACCTGGGGGTCGGCTTCCGGGCTAGCGATAAAACGGTACCCCTCCCCATGGACCGTTTGGAGACAGCTCTCGTGCACACCTAACTTGGCCCGCAAGCGGCGCACGTGGGTATCGACCGTGCGGGTGGTGCCTGCATGGCGGTGCCCCCAGACATGATGGAGGAGGGCGTCCCGATCAAGAGCCCGACCGCTCTGTCCCATTAAAGCGGCCAGCAAACGAAACTCGATCCCTGTCAGATCTAATTTTTCTCCTTCGAGGCGGACTTGAAAATTAGCCCGATCTAATTCTACTGGGCCGGCGGAGAAAGTATTCTCTGCCTCTCGAGAGTTCGAACGTCGGAGCAGAATTCGCAAACGAAGGACAAGCTCGCGGGGACTAAAAGGCTTGGTCAGATAATCATCAGAGCCCAACTCAAGACCAGCTACCCTTTCTTCGGGGCTGGCTTTAGCAGTGAGCATCATCAGGGGAATTTCTGAAGTACTTACATCAGATTTCAATTTTCGGCAGACCTGATC
>CAXMPH010000274.1:0-2101 GCA_964195055.1 uncultured Chthoniobacterales bacterium
ATGTTTACGCTCAGGCCGATACTCCCTTTCGCATGGATCCGGCGGCGATTAGGCAATACTCCGTTCTCAGCTCCAGCGGAGGCATGGTACCTCTCGGCTCGCTTGTTTCGATCGAGTCGGTCCACGGCCCCTCGGTCATTCAACTCTACAATCTCTTTCCGGCTGCCTCGATCCTCGGATCCTCCCAAGCTGGCTACAGCAGCGGGCAATCCCTCCAAGCGATGGAGAAGATCGCCCTCGATCTCCTGCCTCAGGGGATGAGCTACCAATGGACGGCACTTTCTTACCAAGAAAAATTAGCAGGTGCTTCGACCGTCCTTGTTTTTGGGTTGGCGATTGTTTTGGTCTACCTCCTTCTCGCTGGCCAGTACGAAAGTTGGATTCTTCCTTTCGCGGTCATTCTGGCCATTCCTCTCGCTCTTCTTGGCACGGTGGCAGCGCTGCGGTTCACCGGGATCCCCAACAACCTCTATGTCCAGATCGGCCTGGTCATGCTCATCGCCCTCTCCGCAAAGAATGCCATCCTCGTCGTGGAAATGGCCCGGCAAGAGAGGAGTCGTGGGCAATCCATCCTAGACGCGGCCATAGAGGGGGCACGGGCAAGATTCCGGCCCATCCTCATGACCTCCTTCACTTTTATCCTGGGGGTGATGCCGCTTATTTTTTCCAGCGGACCGGGCGCAGTCTCCCGCTACGACCTCGGGGTGACGGCAGCCAGTGGCATGTTTGCCTCAACCACCTTGGCCGTGGTTTTTGTGCCTTCGTTCTTCGTCGTCTTGCAGCGCTGGCAAGAGCACCGCCGCCGACCCCGTCCCGAAAATGATCGGGTCGGGCCTGCCCTGAGCTGATGTTTGCTCGGTTTTTCATCGAGAGGCCGGTGCTTTCGAATGTCATCGCCGTCTTTATTCTGATCTTGGGTGGGGTGGCGATCTTCACCCTTCCGGTCACCCAGTATCCAGCGATCACCCCCGTCACCATTCAGGTGACCGCCTCCTACCCAGGTGCCAGCGCCCGAGCCATGGCCGAGAAGGTGGCACTGCCGATCGAGCAGAAGGTCAACGGGGTCAAGGGCATGCTCTACATGCAGTCCTATTCTAGTAATTCCGGAAATTACAACCTCATCGTTACCTTCGCCATTGGTACGGAACCCAACGCCGCCGAAATCTTGGTCCAGAATCGGGTGGCCTCTGCCCTCAATCAGCTTCCCCAAGCGGTGCAGTCGCAGGGAGTGGTGGTGCAGACGAAGTCCACCAGCATCCTCCAGATTGTCACGATCACCTCACCCAGCGGCCAATACGGCAGCCTCTTTCTCAATAATTTTGCGACGCTTAATCTTCTCAATGAGATAGAGCGGATCGAGGGGGTCGGCGGGGTCACCGTTTTCGGCGTCGGGCCCTACAGCATGCGGATCTGGCTCGACCCGGGACAGTTGCAGGCCCGCTCGCTCACCCCACTCGATGTCATCGAGGCCTTGAGGGAACAAAACGTCGAGGTGGCGGCGGGTCGCCTCGGGTCCTCCCCCGCCTTGGCTTCCCAAGCTTACCAGCTAACGGTTCGGGTCGACGGATCGCTCAACTCGGTCGATCAGTTTGAGCAGATTATTGTCAAATCTGGGGGAGACGAGAAGGGGGGCCTTACCCGGTTGGTCGACGTGGCCCGGGTGGAGTTTGGGTCTCAGCAGTACGGGCAGTTTTTTGTCTACGATGGGCGTGAGGCTGCCGGACTGGCCATTTTCCAGCTCCCTGGATCAAACTCTCTCATCATCGCCGAGAAGGTCAGAGCCAAGATGGAAAAGCTCTCCCAATCCTTCCCTCCGGAGATCACCTACGATATCCCCTTCGATACGACCATCTTTGTCAGTGAGTCGATCAGAGAGGTCTGGAAAACCATCTTCGAGGCGGGCTTGCTCGTCCTCCTGGTCATTATGATTTTTCTCCAGGATTGGCGGGCCACTTTGATTCCGGCCACCACGGTTCCCGTCACCATTATCGGGGCTTTTGCCGGCATGGCGCTCCTTGGCTTCAGTATCAACACCCTCACCCTTTTTGCCATGGTCTTGGCTATTGGCATCGTCGTCGATGACGCCATTGTCGTGGTTGAA
>CAXMPH010000275.1:0-2093 GCA_964195055.1 uncultured Chthoniobacterales bacterium
GTCTCCATTTGGTCGATCAAGTCTTTCTGAGAACCGTGTTGCCTTATCCCTTGGTAGACTTTTAAGGCGGCCTGATTCATTGCTCGAAAAGCACTCAGGGGATAAAGAGCGAGGGCAACTTTGACCGATTTCAATTCCTCCATGGAAAAGAGGGGAGTTGACCCAAACTCGGTCAGGTTGGCCAGCACCGGAACATCCAGCGCGGAGGTAAACCGGCCATAGGTTTCCAAGTCGGTTACCGCCTCGGGGAAGATCATGTCTGCCCCGGCTTCGACAAAAGCGGACGCTCGATCGAGGGCAGATTCTAGGCCTTCCACGGCGAGGGCATCGGTTCTGGCCATGATGACAAAGTCGTGGTCACTTCTGGCGTCAACCGCGGCCTTGATCCGGTCGACCATCTCCTGAGTGGTTACGATGGCCTTGTTGGGACGGTGCCCACAGCGCTTAGTCTGGACCTGATCTTCAAGGTGGACCGCGGCCGCTCCTGCTTTTTCGGTTGAACGAATAGTTCGGGCAATATTGAAGGCCTCACCAAATCCCGTGTCCACGTCGACCAAGAGAGGGAGATCGGTAGCCTCGGTGATCCGCCTCGTGTCGACGAGCACGTCCTCCAAGGTGGTGATGCCGAGATCAGGGACACCTAATGAACCGGCGGCTACTCCGCCGCCCGAGAGATAAATGGCGCGGTACCCGGAATGGCTGGCCAGTCGGGCATGGTAGGCGTTGATCGTCCCGATCACCTGCAGGGGTGACTCCTCGTTCATGGCCTGGCGAAATCTTCGGCCGGGTGATGCTTTCTTATTCATCTTGAAGGGGGCTGGCGGGATTGCTTAGGTGCCGTGCTGGGCAGAGTCGTAGCTGCGTTGGCCAGAGAGTGACCGGTGATTTCTTCCCGATTTTTAGGCCTGAAGTAGAGTGTGGGCGCCATGGAAAACCTCCCTGAGATTAAGATTCATCGCCGCCAAGACGGCCTAGCTTTCGCCATGAGGAATACTCCACCTCCGCATAAATCAAAATTCTTTTCTCGCCCGTTTCCGGCCCGGCTTGGTCGCAATCGCCCCGAATCCATCCACCGCTCGAACTTAGGACGGCCAGCACTGGGACCCGCCGTCGACCCGCAAGGCTTGGCCGGTGATGAATTCTCCCATGGGTCCGGCGAAGAGTTCGATGACTCGGGCCACCTCGTCGACCATCGCGATTCGCTCGAGGGTTCCCGACTCAGCGAGGCGGCTCTCTTCCACATCCCGCGTCCCGAGAAATCTTCCGGTTCGGGTGTCGCCCGGAGCCAGACTGTTGACCGTGATGTTGTAGGGGCGCAGCTGCCGAGCGAGGCATCTGGTGTATTCCACAACCGCGGCCTTGGCGGTGGAGTAGATGGCTCCGTTGACGTTGCCTTGGAAGGCGGCGATGGAGCTGATGTTGACGATCCGCCCCTCTTTTCTGGTCATCATGCCGCGGGAGACGTGCTGATTGATCAAGATGGTGGTGAGGAGATTCCGGTCTAGGACCGATCGAATATCTTCCTCTTTGATCATGATGGCATCATTGGGGTTGGGCTTTCCTCCCTTGGCGGCGATGTCACCCCCGGCGTTGTGGACAAGAATGTCGATGGGGCCCAGCCTTCGAGTAACCTCGTGGACGATGCCTTCCGTTTGATCGTGGTCGGTCAGGTCTCCCAGAAGACGTAGGGTGTCTACTCCGTACTGCTCGCCAATCTTCCGTGCAGTGTCGCTCAGGGTGGTGCCCTCACCGTACTCCGCCGGACCGTTTTCCCGCATCCCATGAATACCGACACGGCAACCCAGCTTTGCTAGGGTTTCGGCGAAGGCCCGCCCCAGTCCTCGGCCGGAACCGGTAACCAAAGCGGTTTTTCCGGCCAAAAGTTTTCCTGAGTTTTCCCTCATATTTTTATCTGTTTAGTTGCGCCTACTCCTAATTGAGGAGGCTGAGCTTGTCATCGATGTCTCCGGTAGAGAATCGCTTTGCCTGTATGGCTTTTCGTCTTGATGAGGAAAATCTAGGAGGCTGCTTCGGGGGAGGACCTAGCCTTGAGGGTCTCGGGTTAGTCCAAATTCTTTCTCAGTTATTGATCT
>CAXMPH010000276.1:0-2083 GCA_964195055.1 uncultured Chthoniobacterales bacterium
TCGACGTGGTGGCGAACAAATCATCTGGGCTGACCTACCCCGAAGCCGAGCAAATCGGGGCAAGGGTTTGCCTCGAGGCTCGCCGTCACGGGCTCTTGACCCGGCCGATCAGGGATACCTTGGTGCTAATGCCGCCCCTTTGTTTCACGGAAAAAGAGCTGGCTCACTCTGTCGAGGCCTTGCGTTTAGGAATTCTAGCGGTTTGCCGGTAGGAGGGCTTTGCGCAAACTGTTTTTGACACAGCCCTCCCATCCCGCTACTTCTACGCGTTCTCTTTCAACCTATTTAACCAAAACTCATGAGCAAAACGTCCAAGAAAAAAACCATAAAAAAGGTCAAGCCAACTGCCGCCACCAAAGGCAAATACGTCTACTATTTCGGTGACGGGAAGTCCGATGGTAATGGCACGATGAAGGCCCTGTTGGGAGGTAAAGGCGCCAATCTCGGGGAAATGACTCGGATCGGACTGCCCGTGCCATGCGGTTTCACCATCAGCACCGAAGTTTGCACTTATTTCTACGACCACAAGCGCACCTACCCGAAAACTCTCAATGGCCAAATTGAAACGGCCGTAGCCAAGATGGAGAAGTCCACCGGCAAAAAATTCGGCGATGTCGCCAATCCGCTGTTGGTCGCCGTCCGCTCCGGAGCTCGCGACTCCATGCCGGGCATGATGGACACAATTTTGAACCTGGGATTGAACGATGACACCGTCGACGGCTTAGCCCGTTTGACCGGCAACGAGCGCTTCGCCTACGACTGCTACCGCCGCTTCATCCAGATGTACGGAGACGTGGTTATGGGCGTACAGAACCGACCTGGGGAGGAGCACGAACCTTTCGAGACCGTAATTGAAGAATTGAAGGCCGAGCTTTTTCCTAAGCAGAAAATTGTCGAAGACAGTGCCTTGGATGCCTCCGCTCTCAAGGAAATGGTCAAGCGCTTCAAAGCACTGGTGAAAGATCGGACCGGTAAATCGTTTCCCAAGGACCCACGCAAGCAACTCCTCGGCGCGGTTAGTGCCGTCTTCGGTTCTTGGAACAACGAACGGGCAAACATCTACCGCCGTAAATACGGTATCCCTCACGAGTGGGGCACGGCGGTCAATGTCCAAGCCATGGTCTTTGGCAACATGGGCGAAACGAGCGGATCGGGAGTGGCTTTCACTCGTGATCCAGCCAGCGGAACCAAAGTGCTCTATGGGGAATTTCTGGTTGACGCCCAAGGCGAGGACGTAGTGGCTGGGGTGCGTACCCCAGAGCCGGTCATTGGGATGGCCAAGAAGTTTCCTCCAGCTTATCGGGAACTGGTTAAGGTGCAAAAAATCCTCGAAAAACATTTCAAGGATATGCAGGACTTCGAGTTCACCGTTGAAGACGGCAAACTCTTCATGCTCCAGACTCGCAGCGGTAAGCGCACCGGCCTCGCCGCGGTCAAAATTGCCTGCGACATGGTGAAAGAGAAACTCATCGACTGGAAAACAGCGGTCCATCGGGTACCGGCGGACCAGCTCGACCAAGTCTTGGCTCCCATTTTTGACCGCAAGGCGGTCAAGGCTGCCAAGGTGATTGCCAAAGGCCTCCCCGCTGGGCCAGGAGCCGCTTCCGGACGCATCTACTTCAACGCCGAGACTTGCGTCGAAGCGGCTGCTAAAGGCGAAAAAGTGCTACTTGTTCGCGTCGAAACTTCTCCAGAAGACCTCCGAGGTATGATTGCAGCTGAAGGCATCCTCACCGCTCGTGGTGGGGTTAGTTCCCACGCCGCCTTGGTCGCCCGCCAGATGGGTAAAGTCTGCGTCTGCGGCGCCGGTGCCCTTGAGGTGGACTACCACAAAAAAACTCTCACGGTGGGAGACGACGTCTACCAAGAGGGAGACTATCTTTCGATTGATGGTACCGCCGGCGAAGTTTATCAGGGACAAATTACCACCGCCCCTTCCGAAATTATTCAGGTGCTGGTAGAAAAGACCCTCCGACCAGCTAAAAGTCCCACCTACCAAGGATTCGACCAGCTGATGAAGTGGTGTGGCAAAGCCAGCCGCCTCGGAATCCGCACCAACGCCGACACTCCGGAGCAAACCGCC
>CAXMPH010000277.1:0-2076 GCA_964195055.1 uncultured Chthoniobacterales bacterium
GGAGCGACCGTTTTGTTCTCATTAACGAGGGAGGGTGGAAGATCGATAACGTCATCTACACGGCGAAGAAGGCCGGAATGCTCAGTCTCGTTGAGGTATTAGACAATTTCATTGCCTTGCCGGACGGCGAAGAGGTTGTCCATAATTGAACGAAATCATGAAATTTCTGCTCGCTCTTCCACTGCTCGCCCCTTTGCTTTTGCTGGGGTCATGCTCCCCCCAAAGCGTCGACGGTGTCCTCCTTGCTCCGGTGCCCTATCGCATGTACGTGCCGGCCCACCTAGCCACGCGTCTCTCCACCTCACCCGTGGACGGAGATTCTGGCGCGCAGATGGCGAAATCGGGTGTCTTGGGCGCCACCACAGTATCTTACCAATCGGCAGGGGAGGCGCCTACCCTTCTCATGTCGGTCTATTGGTCGCCCGCTGCGGTTTTTGACGCAGGGAACAACTCCCCCGAGGCGCCGCCTCTTGGCCGAGCCGTTACCCGTGCCCAAGGCATGGTGCTCAGCGTGGCCGGGCCTAAAGATGAGGTCTTTCCCGCGGACAATCCCGATGGTCAAAACTTAGCCACCTTGGTCGGTCTCATTTATCTTCCCGACACCTACGCTCCTACGCGAGACCGCGAGTAAGCCCAGACAAATCTAGGGTTCAAAGTCTCTTGGGGCAGGCCACCGAAACTTTTCTGGTGGGAGGAGGGGGCTGCCAGGAAAAGAATTCACTATCCGGGGAATGACGGCGGGGGAAACGAATCGGTGGTCTATATGACAGCACTCTCGTTCGGTGCTAATTTTGCAATTGGGAGTTTTTTCGGCCCATTTTACACATTTTGTTGACACTTAATGAGAATGAGACACAATCGCAATTGCTGGAACGACAGAGCTGCTTTACCACCTTGGACGACAAGGTTTCCTAAACTTCTTCAGCTGCTTTCAGATATTAAAGGAAAAAAATAAGTACAACTAATACTAACCATACCTATGAATATTAAATCGAAATTAATCACGGCTAGCATTGTCCTCGCCTGCGCGGCTCAAGCCTCCGCAGTCACTGTTCCATTCAACGAATCTTTCCCCACAGATGCCAACGGATGGCTTGATGGCTCGTCCAACCCAGCCACCTGGGAGGACGTAGGAGGAGAGCAATATATCTCCAGCTTGGCGGAAATCCCCGGACCGGGCGGCTTTGGTTCCATCGTTTTCCGAGGCAATGCGGCGGACGATGCCAGCGGCGATGCTTTTGTTGGTGACTGGCTGAGCAACGGCGTCGGCACCTTTTCCTTGGCTGTCCTTCACGATGCCCCCAGTGACTTGCAGTTTTTTGCCCGGCTCAATCGAGGGCAAGGTCAAGCAGCCAGCAGCATCTTTGTCGATGTCCCGCCCAATACTTGGACCACGATCACCCTCCCGGTTGTCGACGATGCGAGCACCTGGCAATCCTTTGGAGCTGGCACTTTTAACGGTGTCTTCACCGGGATCAGCGATGTCCAGCTAGCCCTCAGCTCCACCCAAAATCCCAGTCTCGTCGGCCAGTCCTACACTATCGGCTTGGACAATGTCGCCATCGCCAATGTGCCAGAGCCTGCCACCGTGGGTCTTCTCTTCCTCGGCGGTTCCGCTCTGCTCTTGGGAGGCCTCCGTCAATTGCGCTCCCGCCGCAGCTAATGCCTGATCTAGGAAACATCTTCATTCCCGCCCCGGCCGCTCAGCCTGCCGGGCGGGCCTTTGTTTCCTGTGTCCTCGCGGGCCTCCTCTTGCTGCTGCTATCCTCATCTGGCGCAGCCCAAATCCAGCCGGTTCACTTTTCCGGTGGTGGGGTCACCTCCTACGATGGTTGGAATGCTCCCCAGCTAAATGGCTGGCCGACCGCTACCCAACCCAACATGCCCAACTCGGGCAGCGCCCTCCTCTCCCGCCAGATCCGTCCCGAGGACAATGCCCAGCCTGTTTTGGGTGGCGAATCGATCTACTTTTTTGCCTTCACCCAAGAGGCCAATGATTTTGGGAGCACTTTGCGGGTGGCGGATGCCTCACCGGTGGCAGGCGTGCGGACCATTACCCTCCAAGTCCAGATGGGC
>CAXMPH010000278.1:0-238 GCA_964195055.1 uncultured Chthoniobacterales bacterium
AATAAAGCGTTGGCAATGAGGAAGTTTCGCACTTCATTGCGGCCATAATTAAAAATATAAGTCCCCCAGTCGCAATGCTCTCCCTGACGCGGATCGTCATGCTCGTAAAGATGGGTGCCATCAAATTTGGCCAACCCGTGAGCGTCCTTAGGAAAGTGGGCGGGAACCCAGTCAAGGATCACTCCGAGACCAGCTTGGTGGCAACGGTCGACAAAGTGACGGAACTCGTCGGGATTGC
>CAXMPH010000278.1:248-1761 GCA_964195055.1 uncultured Chthoniobacterales bacterium
GGCTGGTCGGGGCGTAATAGCCAGCAATTTGGTAACCCCATGATCCGTCGAAGGGATGTTCGGCTACCGGCATCAGTTCGAGGTGGGTGAACCCCATCTCAAGGCAATAGGGGATGAGTCGTTCCGAGAGCTCGAGGTAGCTAAGCGGACGATTATCTTCCTCAGCCAGACGCTGCCACGAGGCGAGGTGCACCTCGTAGATGCTGATGGGCTTTTTCTGCCAATCCTGCTCCGCTCGGCCCTTCATCCAACGATCGTCGGACCACTGGTAACGTTGCAAATCGTAGACGATAGAAGCAGTCTGGGTGCTGTGTTGTCCGTAAAAGGCAAAGGGATCGCTCTTGAGAAAAACATCACCTTGGCAGCCCTTAATTTCGAACTTGTAGTGCACTCCTTCGCCGAGGCCGGGGATGAAAATCTCCCAAACCCCACTGCCGAGCAGCTGGCGCATGACATGGACCCGGCCATCCCAATTATTGAAGTCGCTAACCACGCTGACTCTCTGCGCGTTGGGAGCCCAGACACAGAAGACGGTCCCTCGGGCTCCCTCCACTTCGGTCAGATGAGCCCCAAATTTGTCGTAGAGATCCCAATGATTTCCCTCGGCATGAAGGTGGATATCCGTCTCACCCAAGAGGCGACCAAAGGAATACGGATCACGTCCCTCCTCCACCCTTCCGTCATGACCCTCCACTCGCAGGACGTAGGAAAATGCCTTCACCCCCTGCGGCAGCACCGCCTCAAAAAATCCGTCGGTATGAATTTTTAACGCGGGAAAAATCCGGCTAGGATCGCTGAGATCAACCACCGAGACCGAGGTGGCATCCGGACGGAAGACCCGGACAGCAAGAACCCCTTTCTCTTGGCGCATGCCCAAGGTGTGGAAGGGGTCGGTGTGGCGCGCCTCGACAAAGGCGGCCATTTCCTCAGGTGAGATTGTCGTCTTTTTTTTCATAGGCCGACTCAGGAAAATCGTTTCTCCGTAAAAAATACCGACCCACGGACGACCCGGCAAGGGCGGTTGTTAGCCGACACTTCCAGCTGAGTTGGCCAGTTCTGCCTCCTCCTCGGGGAGGTAGGCCTTGAAGCGATTCTTGTCGATCGCCTTCATGAAGGCCTCGTGGGGAGAGACATGGCCCTGTTGCAATTGAGCCCAGATAGCATCGTCCATGAACTGCATTCCCTCGGCTTTGCCACTGACAATGGCGTCCTGCAGTTTCTGGGTAGCTCCCTCACGAATGATTGCTGCCACCGCACTGTTGACCACGAGAATCTCATTGACCGCGATCCGACCGCTCCCGTCATTGCGCTTAAGTAGGAGCTGGGCCACCACCCCTCGGAGGGAGGCCGAAAGCATGGTACGAACCTGAGCCTGTTGGTCTGCCGGGAAAACATCGATCATCCGATCCACCGTCTTGCGAGCGTTGTTGGTGTGGAGCGTACCGAAAACAAGAAGTCCCGTTTCCGCGGCGGTGAGAGCTAGGGAGATGGTTTCGAGATCACGCATCTCGCC
>CAXMPH010000278.1:1771-2058 GCA_964195055.1 uncultured Chthoniobacterales bacterium
AGCGCCGCCTTGAGGCCCGCGGGAAAGTCGATTGAGTGCGCCGGGACCTCCCGCTGGGTGATGATGCTCTTCTTGTTCGAGTGTACGAACTCAATCGGCTCTTCCACGGTGACGATGTGACGGGTAAAATTTTGATTAATGTAGTCGACGAGGGCCGCCAAGGTTGTGCTTTTACCCGATCCGGTCGGACCGGTAACCAAGACAAGCCCTCCTCGCAGGTGCCCGAACTCCTTGATCACGGGGGGCAAGCCAAGTTCCTCAAGGGTGGCAATACGGGTAGGAATGAT
>CAXMPH010000279.1:0-297 GCA_964195055.1 uncultured Chthoniobacterales bacterium
AGTCTGGGCTTCGGCCTCCCCTTGGGCGGCCGCCTTGAGAAACCATTGCAGGGCCTTGGCCTTATTTTCCGCGACTCCTTGGCCGGTTTCGTACATGGACCCGAGGTTGTATTGGGCGTCGACGTCGCCCTGCGCTGCCGCTTTGCCGTACCACTCCGCTGCCTTGGCTTGGTCTGGGGTGACTCCTTCGCCGTTTTCGTAGATGGCTCCGAGGTTGTACTGCGCCCCAACTAATCCTTGGTTTTCTGCCAAGCCATACCACTTGATCGCCTCCGCAAAATTTTTGGGTACGCCTTT
>CAXMPH010000279.1:307-2053 GCA_964195055.1 uncultured Chthoniobacterales bacterium
GCACCTTGTTCGGCGGCCTTCTTGTACCATTTGAACGACTCGGCGTAGTCCTTTGCCACGCCCTTGCCCATGCGGTACATCTGGCCGAGATTGTACTGGGCGAGGGCATCGCCCTGCTCGGCGGCCTTGCCATACCACCTGATCGCCTCGGCATAGTCTTGGGAAACTCCCTCGCCCTTGTTGTACATGATCGCTAGGGTGGTCTGGGCGCGCACTTCGCCATTTTCCGCCTGCGACTTGGTTTCCTCAAAGTCCGAGGCAGACCAGGCTAAGGTGGGCGCTAATAAGAGGGCGAGGAAGGGGATCTTGATCATAAATTTTACTTTAGATCGATCGGAAGAACGAGGCAACGCCAAGCGCGGTGACGCCGTCTTTCTTCCGTGCTTCAGCTACGAGACGGCTTGAGTTCTCGCTGCGCCCCACGGTGCCGGATGATGGCGGTGAGGACATAGGCGGCTTCCAAGGCGAGGAAGCCGATGATGTACCCCTCGCCGCCGACCCCAAAACCGTAACTGTGCAGGCCGGCCCCGAGAATGTAGTTCACTCCGTACCAGGCCATGATGATTCCGGCAAAGTTGATCACCGCCGCTACCGCGATACCAAAGTCGCCCCACCAGCCAGCCATCTTGCCGTGGATGGCGACGACGTACATCAGTAGAGCGATGAAAGCCCACGTCTCTTTGGGATCCCAGCCCCAGAATCGGCCCCAGCTGTAGTTGGCCCAGACTCCACCCAAGATGGTCCCGACGGCCAAGAGAATGAGGCCGACGAACATCATTCGGTAGAGCCAGTCATGGAGTTGGTGCATCGCGGGAGCGGTTCGCGGGGTACGGATGTAGCGCCAGAGCACCACGTGGGCAAAGCCGAGAGTGAGGGCGAAGGCGGCGTAGCTCAGGGTGATGGTGAGGACGTGGACGGTCAGCCAAAAATTGTCACGCAGGACGGGAACGAGAGGGTCGAGTCGGCTGGGCATGGCCACGGGGAGACTGCGGACGAGCAAGAGGCAAAGAAAGCTGACGGGGAGAGCACTGAGCAGCATCAGTCGGTTGCGGTAGAACCCGTAGAAAATCAATCCAAACACGATGGTCCCCATGGCGACCCAGATGATGGACTCATACATGTTGGTCACGGGGGCGCGCCCCGCGATGAGAACCCTCAGGGTGAGCCCGTAACAAATAAATCCGAGGGCGAGGGTGGTGAGGGCCACCCCTCCGCGGAGAAGCCAGTGCCTCCACCCGTGGCGGGCTCCGGCGAAGAGGAGCAGACTGGCGGGAACAAGGAGCCACATTGCCCGATCGAAGGGCTTGAGCCAGTTGTAGAAATTCTCGCGGTCAATGACCGACTCCGCGGGATAGACCCCTGGGTTGAGTTGGCGTAGGTCGCCTTGCAAGGCCGAGGCGGCGGCGGCGAAACCTGCCTCATTTCCCTCGAAGGCGGCCGAGTTGAGGGAGCGCAGATTTTCTAAAATCGGGGTAGCCTGAGCCGGTGGGTAAACGGTGAGTTGGTCGACGGAGAGCCAGGCGGCACCCTTAGCAGACCCCAGCGGCGGCGGGACGATGCGAAATGCGGTAGTCTCGGTCAGGGCATCGAAGAGCTGGAGTCGGCCGAGGACGGTTTGCGCTTCCATGTGGAGGCGTGGAACCGGCTGCCCCGTCTGGCGGAGACCGGCCGCTTCTTGCGAGAGGGTGGAGAGTCTCAAGGCTCCGGCCAGCTCTCGCCTGGAGAAGCGCTTGCGTTCCGGATCGA
>CAXMPH010000280.1:0-1682 GCA_964195055.1 uncultured Chthoniobacterales bacterium
GAGGATGGGAGCATTCAGACGATTGATCCCTACCATAGCTAAAAAGACTCCGACAAAGGCAAAGTCAGAGGGAGCAAGCCAACGAGGCTCCTTGCCTTCTTTTCCCTCGAGGCAGCGAAGGCACTCTCTAGAAATGAAGGCCTCTCCTCTACTAGAAGCCACCGAGGGTGAAACGTGCCAATGCGCTTCCTTGATTAAACGATGATTAAAGGCCGGTGTCCCTCTTAGCCGGCCCCTCCCGCCTCCCTCTCACTACCTAGGATGGCACCGAATCAATCCGGAGGGTTGATCATATCTGGATCGATAGGGAAGGTTAGCATTTCGGCATGACCGTCGAGAAAGACTCCAGGCACCCTATCATTGTCACCGTATGCGTACATGGGACCTTGCCGGTTACTCAGGTCTGAGGGATCGATGCACCGAGCTTGGTCGGCGGCGTGACTGGCGTTAAAACTCCAACTTCCGCTAACCGCATAAAGAACGCTTCCATAACTAAAGTATTCGGCGAGATTGTGACGGCAATAACCCGATTTAAAGGCGAACTGATTGTTGATCGCCCAAGACCAGCTGATCGCATTTTCCTTACCTAATTGGCTCGGGCCACCCCAAACTTGATCTCCCGGAGGCAAACCAGCATCGGTGATCCCCCGCAGGGTAGCGGCAGCATTGGCAAATTTGTAATTTGGCCACTCTTCCCCAGCAATGATCTGAGCGAATCGAATGGCATGGGCCGTGCCATCGGAGTCCTTTCCGAAGGTTTCGATTTCTCCGTTCGTCTCGGTGGCGTTTTGCATCACCGCCAACCCGATCTGGCGAATCCCATTGATGGCCTTAGCTCTTTTTCCCGCTTGGAGAGCCCCTCCGATGGCAGGTAAGGCGAGGGAAGCTAAAATTGCTATGATTGAGATAACGACAAGAAGCTCGATCAAGGTAAAAGCTTCTGTTTTACCCGAGACATTATTTTTGTTCATGGAAGGAGAGGGAGTTTGAACTCAAGGATCAGCCATCAATGTGAAGTTTGACCAAGGCATCGTCTACTGTCCGTTCGGATAGGCTCATCTTCCTCCTTTTTACCATGATAAATCTTGCGCCGACTGAGATGCTTAACTGAGATGGAAAGTCGACTCCAGAAATTACAACCTTAACTATAACACACGTGCCAAAAGCCTACTTCCCTAATATTCCAAAGATCTCCTACGAAGGATCGGATTCGAAAAACCCTTTTGCCTTCAAGCACTACAACCCCGAAGAACTGGTTGAAGGAAAGAAGATGCGGGAGCACCTGCGCTTTGCCGCCGCTTATTGGCACACCATGCGCAACCCTCTGGCTGACCCCTTCGGCGGGGGCACCGCGATCACCCCATGGGACGACGGGTCCAACTCTGTCGCTAACGCTCAGGAACGCGTCCGGGTCTTTTTTGAGTTTCTGGAGAAGACAGGCATTGACTTCTACTGCTTCCATGACCGCGATGTCTCGCCGGAACTGGGCACTTTGGCAGAGTCCAACGACGCCTTAGACGAAGTAGCCCGAACCCTGAGCGAGGAGCAGCAGCGCACGGGGAAAAAGCTCCTCTGGGGCACTGCTTGCCTCTTCGCCCATCCGAGGTACGCCCAAGGTGGAGCAACCTCCCCCAGCCTGCCCGCTTTTACCCACGCCGCAGCCCAAGTCAAGAAAGCTATCT
>CAXMPH010000280.1:1692-1986 GCA_964195055.1 uncultured Chthoniobacterales bacterium
CACGAACTTGACCAACTCGCTGCCTTTTTCCACATGGCGGTGGCCTGGAAAAAAGAAATCGGCTTCACCGGGGATCTCTGGATTGAGCCCAAGCCGCGCGAACCGAGCACGCACCAGTACGACAGCGACTCGGCGGCCTGCCTCAACTTCCTCCGCCAATACGGTCTCTTCGACGAATTTGGGCTCAACATTGAAACAAACCACGCCACCTTGGCGGGTCACACCATGCGCCACGAACTAACCGTGGCTGCCAACGCTGGAAAACTCGGATCGATCGACGCCAACCGCGGCGAC
>CAXMPH010000281.1:0-1959 GCA_964195055.1 uncultured Chthoniobacterales bacterium
GTCCCCTGGCAGAGACAGCTTGCGCCGCTCGGCAAGGATTTCCCAACTGCGCTCGTGATGGGCCGACGAATCAACGACGACGCCGTCCCAGTCGAAAATAACCGCTCCTAGGCTCACAAATCGGCGTCGGTTACGGCACCGCTCGAAGCGTTGCTCACGCTGGCGGCGTATTTGGCGAGGACGCCGCGTCGGTAGGCCGGTTTGGGCTGTTTCCACTTGGCCTGACGTCTCTCTAGTTCTGCTTGGGAAACATCGAGAGTGAGTTCGTGGGTTATCGCATTGATTTCGATGGGATCGCCATTTTTAACCAAGGCAAGGAGTCCTCCCTCGAATGCTTCCGGGGTGATATGGCCTACGACAAAGCCGTGGGTACCACCAGAGAAGCGGCCATCGGTGATGAGCGCAACCTCTTGGCCGAGGCCTTTGCCCATGACCGCGGAAGTAGGTGCCAGCATTTCCCGCATCCCGGGACCGCCCTTGGGGCCCTCGTAACGAATGACAACCACGTCGCCCTTTTTGACCCGTCCACTAAGAATGGCAGAGAGGGCGCTTTCCTCGGATTCGAAGACGCGTGCTTTGCCTCGGAATACTTCCCCTTCCTTACCGGAAATTTTTGCTACGGCACCACCGGAAGCAAGGTTGCCGTAGAGGACGACCAGATGGCTCTCTTTTTTGATGGGATTTTTCAGCGGTCGGATAACCTTTTGCCCTCTGGGATAGGCGCGGAAGTTAGAGAGATTTTGCTTAAGAGTTTTACCCGTGACCGTAAGGCAGTTTCCATGGAGGAGACCGGCGGCGAGGAGCGTCTTCATCATCGGAACGATTCCCCCGATGGCCACGAGTTCAGACATAAGGAACTTTCCGCTGGGCTTGAGATCAGCGAGGACCGGCACCCGTCGGCCGATCTTGGTGAAGTCATCAATGGTCAACTTAACCTTGGCGGCGTGAGCCATCGCCAGCAGGTGCAGTACCGCGTTGGTTGATCCCCCCAAAGCAATAATTACGGTGATGGCGTTTTCGAAAGCCTCCCGGGTCATGATGTCGGAGGGGAGAATGCCGCGCTGGAGGAGATTGAGTACCGCGGCACCAGCGTTCTGGGCGTCCTTTTTTTTCTGGGTCGAAACCGCTGCCTGGGCCGAGCTGTTGGGTAGGCTCATCCCCATGGCTTCGATCGCCGAAGCCATCGTATTGGCGGTGTACATTCCTCCGCATGATCCGGGACCAGGAATGGCGCAGGCCTCGATTTTTTGCAGCTCCTTGTCGTTGATCTTGTTGGCCGCCCGCTGGCCCACGGCTTCGAAGACAGAGACAACGTCGAGGTTTTGGCCATTGAGGCAGCCGGGCAGGATGGTGCCGCCGTAGACGAAGACAGCCGGACGATTGAGGCGGGAAATGGCGAGCATGCATCCCGGCATATTTTTGTCGCAACCACCGAGGGCGACGAATCCGTCGAAACCTTCGCACCCCACCACAGTCTCGATCGAGTCGGCAATGACCTCACGAGAGACGAGGGAGTACTTCATTCCCTCAGTGCCCATGGAGATGCCGTCGGAGATGGTGATGGTGTTGAAAATGGTTGCCTTGGCACCGGCCCGATTGGCTCCACCGGCTGCTTCTCGAGCTAGCTCGTCAAGGTGCATGTTGCAGGGCGTGACCATGCTCCAAGTTGAAGCGATACCGATCTGCGGCTTGGCAAAATCTTTTTCGCGGTAACCGACCGCGTAAAGCATGGCCCGGCTAGGCGCCCGCTCAGGCCCATCGAGGACAGGCGATGAGTAACGGCGGAGTTGAGGTTTTTTACTACGTGCTAACTTTTTGCTCACCCCTTGAGATTAGCGCTCCAGAGGGTGCGCGTTAAGCAGAAAGCGCACTCACCCACCTCCTGCGGCGGAGCGAATGCGTCTCAGCTCTTCCTCCAACTCCGCCTGCTGGACCTCGCTCAACCCAGGTGTCTTCAGC
>CAXMPH010000282.1:0-1924 GCA_964195055.1 uncultured Chthoniobacterales bacterium
TGGCGGTGGGCAAAAGGGGGGAGTTGGTTGGTCTTAGAGTCGTTCATCATTATCCTTGGCCGATCTGGGTGCGGTATTCGTCGGGGGATCTGAGGGAATCGAGTTGGGCTGGGTTGGTTAGACGTACTTTGAAAAGCCAGCCGTCTTGGTGGGGGGAGGTGTTGACCAAAGCGGGGTCGGAGGCGAGGGCCTCATTGACTTCGATGACCTCGCCATCGACCGGTGCGTAGATATCGCTGGCGGCTTTGACCGATTCGACGACGGCAGCGGGTTGGCCGGCGGTCACCGTGGCTCCCATTTTTGGCGGCTCGACGTAGACGATGTCGGTCAACTCATTCTGGGCGTGGTCGGTGATTCCAACTGTTCCGGTGTCACCCTCAGTGAGGATCCACTCGTGGCTGTCGGCATATTTAAAGTTGTCGGGGACGTTCATAGAAATGTGTTGGAGTATTAAATTACGCTGGGCGGGCTGAGGATGGACGATAAAAAGGTTTTTTTTCCACGACGGCGGCAAAGTGCCTCCCGCGGATGTCGATGTGGACAATTTGTCCAGGAGTGGCCAGAGCCGGAGGAAGGTAGGCCATGGCCACGCCTTGACCAAGGCTGGGGGCCAGAGCTCCGCTGCTGGTTTCGCCGACCCTCTGGCCATCGACCAGAACAGGATAGTGCGCCCGAGGAGGAGGAGATTTTTCTGTCATGCGGAGGGCCGCTAGCTTGGCTGGAAGGCCGGATTCCTTCTGGGCCAGCAGGGCGTCACGGCCGATAAAATCTGGTTTGTTCAAACCAACGAAGATGCCGAGCCCAGCCTCTAGGGGAGTGCGGTTGGGGGAGAGGTCCGAACCATTGAGGGGGTAGCACATCTCGAGGCGCAGGGTGTCACGGGCCCCGAGTCCGCACGGCTTAGCCCCGGCTGCCAAGACGGCATGCCAGACATCAGCGGCCATGGTGTGGGAAAAAAAGAGTTCGAAGCCAGACTCTCCAGTGTAGCCGGTCGCGGCGGCAATGATCGCTCCGTGGCATTTTTCCAAGGGAATGAATTTGTTGCGGGCCGGCATCTCATGCTCGAATACCTTGCGGAAGATGGTGGCAGCCTCCGGCCCCTGCACCGCGAGGGCGCTCATCGTCTCGCTGCGATCCTCAATGGTGACGCCATCCTTGCGGTGCTGCTCCAACCAAGCGACGTCCTCGCTGATCTTGGCTGCGTTGACCAAGAGAAGAAAACTGGCTTCGTCCAGTCGGTAGACGATTAAGTCGTCGATGACTCCACCTTGGGAGTTGAGCAGGAAGGTGTACTGGCTGCTCCCCACTTGGCACTTGGCAAGATCGTTGGCCAAGACGTGTTGCAGCCATGCCAAGGACTGCGGCCCCGAGACAAAGACCTCACCCATGTGCGAGATATCGAAGACCCCGCAAGCCGTCCTCACCGTCTGGTGCTCGTCCATGATTGAAGTGAACTGCACCGGCATTTCCCATCCGCCAAAATTGATGCAGCGGGCCCCTGCGGTTTTCTGCAATTGGTAGAGGGCGGTTCGGCGTGGTTGATTGGACACCCGCTAACCCTAGCTATTTTTGTCCCTCTGGCAATTCTTCCATCTGGAGAGACAAAGAATTTGACCGAGGCTCCTGCTCTCTCTAATTTCTGGGTCCCGCAACGCAGCCATAGCTCAATTGGATAGAGCACCTGACTACGGATCAGGAGGTTGGGGGTTCGACTCCCTAAGCGCGTGCCACACATAACCTACGAGCCCGTCAGGTGTTATGCCTGACGGGCTCTTAGCGTTGCGGGGGCGAACGGCCGAGGTGTCACTAGAAGTGTCACCCGGATCGAGCCTGGCGTCGAGAGCGTTCGGCCGGCGGGGATCCCCGAAGTTCCATCCTTCCGCGTAACAGTGCACGGCACATGCGGCCACACAGAGTGGCGTCG
>CAXMPH010000283.1:0-1894 GCA_964195055.1 uncultured Chthoniobacterales bacterium
GGAAGAGCCTGGTGCGGCCGAGCGCGGAGGCGACCTCGACTTCTTCCCCAAGGACCGCATGGTCCCGGAATTTGCCAACGCCGCTTTCGGCATGGAGAAAGGCCAGATCAGCGAGGAGCCCGTCCGGACAAAATTCGGTTGGCACGTTATCATGGTGACCGACAAGAAAGAGGCCGGTGACATGCCGATCGAAGAAGCCCAAGAGCAGGTGACCAACTACCTTGTCGATGGCAAGCGCCGTGAAACCGTTCGCAGCGTCATCGACAACCTTCGCGCTGAGGCCAAGGTGGAAAACAATCTGCCAGCCGCCCCCGCCACTCCAGCGGCCCCCAGCGGCAGCTAAATGACCTCGAGCTCAGGCCAAGGCACCCTAGCTGCCGGCACATCGTGACGACCTCATCCCCTTCTACGTCCGCCCCGTCTGCCGGAGTCCTTGGACTTGGCATCATCGGCTCACGCGTGGCTCGGCGCCTCATCAGCGCCGGGTACTCCCCGTCACTGTGGAACCGGACAGCCCGAGATTTCAAGGGATTGCCAGCGACGCTAGCCCATCCTGCGGCAGTTGCGGCTCAGGCGGATGTGCTCCAGATTTTTGTTTTTGACGATGCCGCCCTCCGCCAGACGATCGAGGCCCTTCTTCCTGCCCTTACCCCAAAGCACATTCTCCTCAACCACTCCACCGTCTCGCCCGAGACCGTGAGGCAGCTAGCCAAGGAGGTAGCCGAGAGCGGAGCCGTCCTCCTCGACGCCCCCTTTACCGGGAGCCGTGATGCTGCCGCTCAAGGAAAAATCACCTACTATGTCAGCGGTTGCCCCAACGCTTTAGAACGAACTCGGCCGGTGCTTGCGGCCAGCGCCACCTCCATTGTTCCTCTGGGTGACATTGGCCAAGCCAGCGCGATCAAGATCGCCACCAACATCATTGCTGCCGCCGCTACCGTCTCCCTCGCCGAAGCGATGAACCTGCTACGGGCTCAGGGGATCGATCCGCAGGTGCTTGCCACCGCCCTCGAAAGTAATGCGGCCCGCTCAGGAGTGACCGACCTGAAGATGCCTTGCATGCTCGACCAAGATTTTGCCCCGCGTTTTTCTGCCCGCAACCTCCGCAAAGATCTGGAGTTGGCCTGCGACCTAGCCGACGAAGGCCAGGCCTCGCTTACCCATGCGATGGCACGGCTCTTCACCAAAGCCTGCCAAGATGGACTCGGCGACGAAGATTTTTCCGCGGTGGTTAAGGTGACCAACTCCTGAGCTCCGCTTTCCGGCTTTCTACTTCAAACCCGATCCACTTAAATCACGCCCTCATGATTCTTCGCCTCCGTTTCCTTTTTCTCGCCATTGGTCTGGCCGCTCTCCTGGCCCCACCTCTCTTGGCCCAGTCACTCGGCCCCGAGGTGGCGGTGGTCTCCATCAAGGTCGGCCAAGAGCGGGACCTCCGACGGATCGTTATCGGACTTTACGACGAGGCTGCCCCACTCCACGTCGAAAACTTGAAAGACTTGGTGGCCCGCCGCTACTACAATGGCATGCGTTTCCACCGGGCTTTTCCGGGCACCCTGCTCCAGACGGGCGATCCCTACAGCAAGCGCGGGCCCACCGACAAAACGGGAACGGGTGGCCCCGGCTACACTATTCCTGCCGAAATTCGTCTGCCTCACAAAGAGGGTGCCATCGCCATGTCGCGCATCGACGGTCCGATCAATCCCGCACGCGTCTCCAATGGCAGCCAATTCTATTTCTGCCTCAAGGCCCTCCCTGACCTCAATGGAAAATACACCGTCTTCGGTCGCGTCCTCGAAGGTTTGGAAGATCTCGAAGAAATCAGCCGTAAAAACACCGATCAGAACAACTTTCCCTTGGAAAAAATCGTCATCAAACGCATAGTAATGGAACC
>CAXMPH010000284.1:0-1885 GCA_964195055.1 uncultured Chthoniobacterales bacterium
TCTCGACCAAGATTTCCGAGACCAAGCGCCTCGCTCTCGAAGGGGGTATTCCGCTGCTGCAACCTCCCAAGTTGAAGGAGGAGGTCTCCGCTTTGACAGCCCTTCATCCTGATCTCCTGGTGGTCATGGCCTATGGACAAATCCTTCCCCAAGTCCTTTTGGACGTGCCGCGGCTGGGAGCACTCAATCTTCATGCCTCGCTTCTCCCGCGCCATCGCGGGGCCGCTCCCATCCATGCCGCGGTCTTGGCTGGAGATAAATCTAGTGGGGTCACCGCGATGTGGATGGATGCTGGCCTCGATACCGGCGATATCCTCCTCCTGCGGGAGTGCCTCTTGTCGGATGAAGAAACGGCAGGAACGTTGCACGATCGTCTCGCGGCTCTGGCACCCGAGGCTCTGGCCGAAGCGCTGGTGCTCCTGGCCGCTGGCCAAGCCCCTCGGGTTCCGCAGGATGATGAAGCGGCAACCTATGCGCCGAAGCTCGACCGAGCGGCGGGCCGGATCGACTGGCAGCAAAGTGCGGCTGATATTGCCCGGCAGGTACGAGCCTTGCACCCTTGGCCAGGTTGTACCGCTACCTTTGCTTTAGAAAATGGGAAAAAAGTGGAAGTCAAACTGCACGCGGCCGTCTCCCTTGATGGTTCAGCACCCGCAGGACAAGTTGGGGAAGCCTTGTCGGTGGGATGCGGTGGCGGAGGATTGCTCGGTGTGCTGGAACTACAACCGGCGGGGGGAAGGCGGATGAAGGCAGAACAGTTTCTCCGCGGACACCAAATTTCGGGTGCGATTGTCAGGCAAAAAGTTTAGAGATATGCCAAACAAACTGGTCTACATCGCCGGGTTACCCCATAGCGGTTCGACTCTGCTCAGTCTCCTTTTGGGCAAGCATCCCTCGATGGTTGCCCTCGGTGAAGTCAACCTGCAGTTGCGGAGGATGCGTCGGGAAAAAGAGCGCCTGAGTAGTCAGATTTGTGGATGCGGCGTCCCCGTTCCAGAGTGCGCCCTCTGGGGACGCGTCCTCAAAGAACTTCCTCCGAGCGCGGACGAAGGGAAGGATTATGACTTGGTCTGGCGAGTGTTTTGTCAGCTCTACGGTCCCGGAATACATCCGGTGGACGCCTCGAAAATCAAGGAACCTTTGTTGACCTTAGCCCGCACTGGTGGCCGAGAGGTGCGGGTCATTCACCTGACGCGTGATTACCGATCCGCGGTGACTTCTGATGTTATCCGTCAGCTGAAAGAGCAGCACCGCTGGCGGCCTCGCTGGCTCCTTAGCATGGAAAAAGCGAGGCGTTGGCTGCGGGAAAACCGCAAGCTAGACCGGGCGATAGAGGAGACGGGGTTTGCGGCTCTGCGCTTGGGCTACGAGGAGCTCCTCTTTTCTCCCGAGAGAAGCTGGAATTCTCTGTGGAAGTTCCTCGAGGTGCCTCCGGGAAACTTTGCCCACGACACCGCTGGCAGCCGCAATCACATTTTCATTGGCAATCGGATGCGTTCGGAAAGTCATAAAATTGATATAAGCTACGACACGCGTTGGTTCACCTCAGAAGATTGGCTTCTCTCCATGCTTTTGATTCCAGGGGTGCTGGAGGGCAACCGCCGGTGGGTTTACAGCAACGGGGTCTTTGGGCCTTGGGTTCGTTAATCTTTATCTCGTCTAATTTTCTGGAACGTTCGGTCGGCAGAAGGTCCCCCATTCTTATTCGCGCCGTAAAATAGAGAGAGGCGGGGCGTGGCAGACCCCACGGCTGAGGAGCGCCCCCATGATGAGGGAAAGAAAGACGGCTAGACTACCAAGTATCAGAATAGATCCCGTGGGCAGAATAGGGTCCTCCTCTAAGATGAATCGGGTGATAAGGAGGTGGGCGCTTAAGGCCAAGCCG
>CAXMPH010000285.1:0-1867 GCA_964195055.1 uncultured Chthoniobacterales bacterium
TTCTTTCCAGTCGAAGATGGCCCGGTTTTTCACCAACTGGCGGCCCTCCGCTCGGTACAGAGAAAACACTTCGTCGTACTTCAAAATAAAGTGAACAGCGCTCATCTCCCTGAGACTTTCTCTGGGCAACCGGAGGCTCTCAGACTTCGCCGTGATGGCATCTTGCCGCTCCCCGTAGAGCGCTTCCAATCTGTCACCAAGACGTTCTAGCTTTTGCCTCAAGGCCTCCTCTTCCGTAGCAAATCGTGCCAATCTGCTGGAAATACGGACCTGCTCTCCCATGGCCCTGTCGACCTCGGGGTCTTTTCCCGAAACCTCGGCCGCCGTGGTATTCCATACACGCCATGACTCCTCATTCTTGTCCTTGGCGGTCTGGAGTGACGCTTGGGACCGATGCAGCCGTGCCATCAGAAGCGGATCAACCGAAACATTGAGGGCCTGCCGGCTTAGGTAGGACTGCGCCGCCTCGATTTCGGACTTCAAAGAGGCAATCTGCCGCTCGACAAGCTCACGATCCATCGGGCTTTCGCGAACGTCCACTTCGCGCTCTCTATCTCTTGCTAAAAGGGTAATAAGGATTGTGATCAGCACGATGCCGCCAAAGGCGTTGCAAATCGTGTCCAGCAGCAGGTCGAGGCTGTCGCTTTGCTTTTTTCGAAGTCGTCTCATCAATTATGGCATTAAGGGAAGATCAGGATGATTGTTGTTGATTGCTTGGCGGACTCAATCGCCTCCTCAAAAGAGCTGGAGGTACTACCACCTTGGCCGAACCAAGATGCGATCAGGGACCACAACCACGCGAAAAACCCATCACCGGATTCCTCGGCAGAAGGAGAGCCATCTACCTCGGGCCCATCCAAGGAGCCGAGCCAGTCGAGCAGCATGCTGCTCTTGACCGCATAATTAACATTTTCGGCATGTAGCCCTGTGGAAGCCACTGCGGCGGCTTGGCTGAGCCGCGCCGAAACCACGCCCACGACATGGCCAGCCTCGGTAAAAAGAGGCCCACCCGAATTTCCTGGCTGAACAGGCACACTGATCTGAAATTTCGTGGGCTCGTCCTGAGGTCCCAACAGACTGGATATCTCTCCTTTGGTGAATTTTGGAGAAAAGCCTTGGAGCTCAATATTGGGAAACCCAATGGTTGCCACGGGCGTTCCCAATTTGACCCCATTACTGGAGGCGATGGGTAGGCCTTTGGACTCAAAATCAAGTTTGAGCAGGGCGAGGTCCAACTCAGGATTTGCAGCGATAAGCTCTGCTTGCCGCCACCCGGAGGACTCCGAGCCCACGAAAAAAATTGTTCCGGCAGCCGCCACATGCTCGTTGGTCACAAAATACCCTTGGCTATTGATGAAAAATCCTGATCCGTTGGCGATGGGATCGCCACGTTTTTCCACCTCACGCTGGATGTCGACGACATCACTAGGTGTGCTCGGGTCGGCGGACTCTGCCGTTTCTTGGTCCGCCCCCACCTCACCTTCGTCTTTCTCATCCCCGCTGCCACTGGCGGAACTCGCCTCCGATTTTTCTGGAGGAGGTGCCCCTGCCACGGTTTCGCCACCCCCGCTACTGGCAGTGTCTGCCGACGAGGTAGAGGGAGTTTCTGTCGGGGGGGAATATCCGCAGCGGCCATGTCGTTAGGGCTGGGGACAAACTGTACCACGGCCCCTTCTTCCACCACATCATACCCAATCTCGTAGCCGAGATCTTTTGCCGCCTGATTTATCTTATCGAAAGACCCCAAGGTCGAAGGCCGATAATAAAAGACGAGATACTGGTCGGTGGGTTGATGCGACTCCAGCAACCGGGCAAGCTCGCTTGAGGTATCCCCGCTATCACCGCTTCGCCGTGTTCGCTTTTCCTC
>CAXMPH010000286.1:0-1857 GCA_964195055.1 uncultured Chthoniobacterales bacterium
CTCCTCGGATGCTGCCCACATCGCGGCAGAATTTGTCTGTCGTTTTATTGGGAACCGCCGTCCTTACCCTGCCATGGCCTTGGGAGTGGATGGAGGGCTCCTCACCGCCATCGGAAACGATTTTGAATTTTCTGACTCCTTTTCTCGGCAAGTGCATGCCTTTGGCCAAGCTGGCGATGTCCTGATTGGTATTTCGACCTCGGGCAAGTCGCGCAATGTCATGGCCGCGATCGAGGAGGCTCGACGGCGCAAGATGACCACAGTGGTTCTCCTCGGGCGGGATGGGGGATTTACCAAGGGCGCGGCCGACATCGAGCTGATTGTCCCGGGAGACTCCACTGCGCGCATTCAAGAGGGGCAGAAATTTCTCCTCCATGTCCTTTGTGAACTGGTCGAAGAAAAACTTCCCAGGGAATGACTGAGATTGTGACCGCTTCTGCTGTCTTTATCTTCGGTTTAGTTTGTGGATCCTTTCTCAATGCGGTCATCCATCGGGTTCCACGTGGGATTAGCTTAAGTTACCCTCGGCGCTCATTTTGTCCGTCCTGTGGACGATCACTACCTTGGTATGAGAACCTGCCGCTGTTGAGTTGGCTCTGGCTGCGGGGTCACTGCTCCGGTTGCTCTGCTCGGATTCCGGCGAGGTACCCACTGGTGGAGCTTCTCACCGGGGTCCTCTTTCTCTGGCTCTGGCTTGCCTTCCCCCCTCTACTTGCCTTGGCCTACATGGTCCTGGTGGCCTTGCTTGTGGCGGGGACCTTCATCGATCTGGAACATATGATTTTGCCCGACGGCCTGACTTTGGGAGGCGCTGTCGCCGGGGTGATCTTGAGTGTGCTCGTCTCTGATCTCCAGCCCGGAGCGACGTGGGAAGAGAGGTTGCGGGCCAGTCTCTTCGGCGCCGGTTTGGGATTTGCTGTTCTTTTTGCGGTGGTCGAAGCTGGGAAATTAGCTTTTGGTCGCAAGCGCTTCGACCTCGAGCCAGCGGAAGACTTTGTGCTCAAGGATACGGCGGAAGGCCCGCGCCTCACCTTGGGAGGTGAAGATTGGGAGCTGTCTGATTTTTTTTACCGGCCGACGGATGCCCTTGAGTTGCATCTTGTGGGAGGCGGGCTCTGCCGCCTGCGGGCAGATGGAGTTGAAGAGGATGGTCGGCTCACCTCCTACAAAGAGGCCGATGGCCGGGGAGGAACCGCTCAAAGTCTGGTCGTGCCACGGGAGGCGATGGGCTTCGGTGATGTTAAATTTATGCTCACCCTCGGAGCTTTTCTCGGGTGGCCCGGGGCTCTCTTCAGTATCGGCGCCGGTTCTGTCATTGGCGCGGTCGCAGGAGGTTTGCTCATAGCCACTCGACGTTTGGAAGATGCCGGGAGGATTCCCTTTGGTCCTTACTTGGCCGCAGGTGCCTTGCTTTGGGTGGCGGTCGGTCCCGATTTGGTCCGGTGGTACTTACGCTTGTGAGCGGGGTCACCGTCGCCAACGACCGATTTGAAGAAAAGTCTGCACGAAAAAGAAGAGGATGACAAAGATGACCACGGAAAGTGCCGCGGCCCAACCGAACCGATAATAAGTGAAGGCGGCCTTGTAGACATAGGAGACCAGAATTTGGGTGGAGTCTCCTGGCTCCCCTCCATTGGAGAACAGCCAAATCACGTTGAGACTGTTGAAATTCCAAATGATGCCTAAGGTGGTGGCCGGTAGCATAATCGGGCGCAAGAGAGGCAGGGTTAAACGGGTAAATTTCGCCCAGGTCGAGGCCCCGTCGAGTTCCGCCGCCTCATAGACCTCGGAGGGAATAGAGCGCAACCCGGCCAAGGCAAGGACCATCATAAAAGGGAAACCCATCCAGACATTGAC
>CAXMPH010000287.1:0-1846 GCA_964195055.1 uncultured Chthoniobacterales bacterium
CTCTTTCGGCGCGACCCCTACCGCTGCATTGGCTGGGTCTGGTCACTTCTTTTCGGACTGATGTTCGGCGCTGCCCTGCTCTACAAATCCTTTGCCCTCGCCGCCCCCGCCATGGCAGGTCTGGCCTGGTGGACTCTCCACCTGCGTGGCTATCACCTGATACCATGGATGAAGCGCGACGTCTGGCAAGTCGCTCTGACCGGCCTCGTCTCCCTTGGGGTATTCAGCCTCTGGTACTGGTTCGATCCCCAACGCCACCTCATTCTCGACGACTTTATCCTCGATGAAAATGTCGGGAAATTTGATCCCAAGGGGGGGAACTACTTCCTCAACTTGATCTGGGGAGAGTCCAGCATTTGGCGCAATGTCATTTCCTATCCCCTCAATGCCGGCCTCTTGGCTCCCGCGGTCATTGCCGTCATGGTTTTGGCCTTTCTCCGCCGGCGGCACATGCCCCTCCCCGGCCAACTCCTCTGGATCTGGATCATCACCGTCTTTGTCGTCTTCACCCTACCGAACCAGCGTGACGAGCGTTACCTCCTCCCAGCCATGCCGGCCCTCGCCGTCCTCACCGGCCTCTTCTGGACCCAAATTCCCCGGTGGATTCTCGGCATCACCTTAGTGGCAGTCGCCGTCATCACCCTCGGTATGGGGCTGGGAGCTGCTCTTCTGACCAATCTGGTCGCTGGCGGGAGTCTCTACCCTTACTACTACTGGGTCTTAATCGGCGGAACCATCGCGGTGGCTTGCGCCGGGCTAGTGCGCTTGGATCGGACTCACATGCTGGCCTGCCCCGCCATCCTCTTGCTCTATCTTTGCTACGCTGGGTTTCTCATCCCCTTCGAGGGGCCGCGGGGCCAGTACGATGCGGCGGCCCAAGCCTTCGCCGAGGGGAAGACCTTGGCGGTCCCGATCAACCACGGAGCCCGCGAGGAGATTTACCGCTTCATGCTCCCGCCCTGTGACCTGCAGCCCTACAAGCAGAAGCCACACGTCGACTTGGCCTATCTGAAGGAGCGCCACCCAATCTTCATCATCAGCATGCCCTTGACCGACACTTCTGTCGAAGAAGACCCCTCGCTCCGCCTTCTCGGCCAACGACTCAATCTGGTGGATCGCTTCCGCCCCCACGAGACAGCCGACATGCTCCGAGGTAATGTCACCCGGCACCTCTTCAAAAAGGACCTGCTGGTCGAGAGGGTGGACTCAGAAAATTAGCCACGCCCGCCGAAGTACCTTCTCCCCGCCAAGTAAAGGACGGCGACAAGCGAGGCCGAGGCATAGGCTGGGTCGAGCAGGTAGTCCCAGAGGTTGTCCGACTCTTGCATTCCTAAGGCGGAAGCAAGCAGCGCAAGCAGCAGAAGGTAACCAAAGCGGTTGCCCACGAGGATGAGCCCGGCACTGGCCACCCCAGCGCTGGCGAAGAAAAAGAAGGACTGCCCCCAAGAGAGCCAAGGCCAGCCAAGGGCATAGGCATCCCATCCACCGGGCCCAAGACCGAGTGCGCTGGGATAGAGGAGGATCGCCCCGAGGGCTCCGAAGCACCAGGTGGCGCGCCAGTCCCGTGGACGAAAAAGGGAACAAGAAAAGCCCCCACGCAAGATGGCAAGGACAAGCAGCCCTGCCAAAATGACGCTGAAGTTGGCCCCCAGTCCCGCCGTCCAGTAGGGCAGCGGGTGCCCCAGCCAAGGGAAAACCACCACCCCGAGGGCGAGGGCCGAGACGAGGAAGAGACCTCCTAGGCCGGAAAGACCAGACACTCGCTGGAAAATCCAGACGAGGAGCAACCAAGGCACCAGAGCGGTCCAGATGATAACACTGGTGGTCATAAAGCGGCCTCGGCGGC
>CAXMPH010000288.1:0-1841 GCA_964195055.1 uncultured Chthoniobacterales bacterium
AACGTGATCGTGGAGACTGACCGGTGGGGGCGGTTGTCCCACCCCGAGGCGCAGTCGTGGCACCGCTTCTGTCGAAAAATGGGTCAGGGCGGAGGCGAGGCCATTGTGGCTCCCCGCGCTGCCGCCGGGCCGAATGCGCAACCGCCCTAGGGGCAGGGCGGTGTCATCCAAGACAACGAGAACCTGTTGGTGGGGGATCTTGTAAAAATCAGCCATGGCCCGAATGGAGAGGCCACTCAGATTCATGAAGGTAGTCGGCTTGAGCAGCCACGCCCCCGGCATCCGGGTGACGGCGCCCTCAAACTTGGCCATCTCGCGGAATGGCTCAGCCGGTTCCAAGCGGTCCAGCACCGCCCAGCCGATGTTGTGCCGGGTGCGCTGGTAGCGTGAACCGGGGTTGCCCAGACCTGCCACCAGCCAGGTCGGGACAGAAACTTCCACGGCGGGGAGATCCTTTGCTTAGTCCTTGGCCTCGTCGTCCGCTTTCTTCTCGCGAATGACTTCGGGTTCCGTGGCGGCCTCGGGAGCGCCTGGGACCACGTCCGCAGCCACCTTAGGCTCGGAGACGAGAAACATGGTGACCTCACCGTCGGCGAGGTATTTCACCCCGTTGAGGGCTGGTAAATCGCTGACATGAAGAGACTCATTGATTCCGAGATTGGAAACATCGACTTGGATGACCTCGGGGAGATCTTTGGGTAGGCACTCCACCTCGATGGAACGGAGACTCTGCTCGAGCAGGCCACCAGAATTTTTCACTCCATTGGCCTCGCCGACCGACTCGATGGGAATTTCTGCTACCAAGGCTTTATCGACCGACACGGCCTGGAAGTCGACGTGAAGGATGGCCCGGGTCACCGGATGATGCTGCACCTCATTGATCAAGGCCAGTCTCGCACCGGCCTTGTCGCCGTCGGCCACTTCTAGGTTGACCAGAATGTTTTCCCCGACCGCGTGGGCCAAGGTTGATTCGATGGCTCGGCGCTCCACTTGCAGGGGCTGAGGCTCGACTCCGCCACCATAAAGAATGGCCGGGATGGCGTTGTCTGCTTTGATTTTTTTGACGGCATTACGCCCCAGAGCGGTGCGGCGGGTGGCTTTGAGGTTGACTTGATTCGACATAGGGTCGCAGAGATTAGGCGGACTCGTTCTTAATTTCAAACAAAGAAGTTACCGATTTATCCTCGTGGATACGCCGGATCCCCTCCCCGAGCAATCCAGCCACCGAACAAACTGAGATGGGGCAGCCTTCAAAGAGGGAAACCGGGACGCTATCGGTCGTGACCAATTCCTTGATTTCCGACCCGCGCAAACGCTCGGCCGCCATGGCAACGAGCACGGCATGGGATACCATGGCATAGACATCGGCCGCCCCCGCATCCTTGACCACTTTGGCCGCGCCCACCAAGGTCCCGGCCGTCTCCGTCATGTCATCGACAATTAAGACATTTTTGCCTTTGACCTCGCCGATGACGTGCGATGCCTCCGTTTCCGTGGCGCTGACCCGACGTTTGACCACGATGGCCAGACTGGCCCGCAGGACCTGAGCGTAGGCCGAGGCAGCCTTCACCCCTCCCACGTCAGGAGAGACCACCACCAAGTTGGAAAGGTTTTTCGCCTGAATGTGTTTGATCAGGACGGGCAGAGCGTAGAGGTGGTCCACTGGGATATCGAAGAAGCCCTGGATCTGAGCGGCGTGCAGGTCCATCGTCAGCACGCGATTGGCGCCGGCTTCGGTGATCAGGTTGGCGACCAGCTTGGCGGTGATCGGTACGCGGCCTTCGTCCTTGCGGTCCTGGCGGGCGTAGCCGAAATACGGAATGACTGCTGTGATGCGTTCC
>CAXMPH010000289.1:0-1812 GCA_964195055.1 uncultured Chthoniobacterales bacterium
CCAGTCATTCCATCCGGTAGCCACAGACTGGCCTACGGTGAGGGGAGCGCTGGCGATGGACTGGCCGCCGGTGAAGATTTCTACCTTGAGGCGGCCATCCGGCTGGACCTGAACAACCGCTCGGTTGGGCCCTCCCTCGGGCGGCGCTGCTTCTCCGGCGGTGGTCAGGTCCACCGTGATGAGGCCCAGATCGAGACGAGAGTGGTCGCGGTTGCCGGCGAGGAGCCACTGCTCAATCGTCTGGTTCATCGCTTGAGCAGAACGGCAGGCTCTCCCGTGGGAGAAGATTTCGGTTCGAAACTGGAGAGAAGGCGGGAGGAGTCGGCGATGGCGTCTAAGCTCCACCCGCTTGGGGTGGTCCAGAGATTTTGCTCATCTCCGGGGCGGACTCGGAGGGGTTGCCGCCCGAGTTCGATCATGACAGCCCGCTGGGAGTCAGCATCGCGGATGGTCAGTTGACGTTTCTGCAAGATGAGGACGTTGTCCGGAGCCGAACCTTGGAAGAGGGTCATGGTGCCTTCGATACCCCAAATTTCACCAACGACCGAACCGACCATGACAACGATGATACCGAGGTGGGTGAGGAGGAATCCCATGTGGTACTGCTTCCAGGGCCAGCGCATGAAGGCACTGCAGATGAGGTTGGCCGCGAGGAAGAGGAGCCAAAGGTGAAACCACGGTGCTTCGTAGATCCAGGTGCGGGCGGTGTCGGCGTCGAATTTCGACTCAGCCAGAGTTCCGACAATGCTCATGATGATGAGAATGCTCAGGAGACTGACTGCCAGACGAAGGGAAGAAAGAAAGCGAAAGACAGGAGTGCGCTTCCAGGGATACCTCGGAGGAGTGCGGGTAGAGGAGTCAGGTCGCGTCACGGAATAGGTTACGCTAAGTCTGAGGTTTTGGGTGTCAAGTAAGGCTGGAATTTCCGCAAATTATTCATCCCTGATCTGACAGAATCGTTTTGCCCTATTTAGGGTTCGTGGCAAGTCTGTCTCCTATGAGTGCTCCGACAATTTTGGTTACCGGGGCTGGCCGTGGAATCGGTCTGGCCTTGGTGGAGACTTTGGCCTTGGCCGGGTGGCAGGTGCTGGCGGGGGTGAGGAATCCTCAATCCTCTCCCGCGCTGGAGGATTTGGTAGCGCGCCCCAAGAGTGGAAGGATTGATGTTCTCTCTTTTGATGTGCGCCAAGATATGGCGGTGGAGGAGGCCCTTGAGGCGGCGAAGATGAAGATTTCAGCCCTCGATGTCTTGCTCAACAACGCCGGGGTCTTTCCCGAGGAGGGGAACGAGACGCTGGAGGAGCTGCCCTTGAAGTTTTTTGAGGAGGCCTTTGCCGTCAACGTGGTCGGGGTGGCCCGGGTGACCCGAGCCTTTCTGCCATTGCTCGAGCGGGCCGACCATCCTCGGGTGGTCAACCTCAGTTCTCTCGCGGGATCGATCTCGACCAAGGATGATGGGAAACACTACTGCTACAGTGCCTCCAAGGCAGCTCTGAATATGCTGACCCGGACGATGTCGGCAGAGCTGCGTCCGCGAGGGATCACGGTGGTCTCGGTGACCCCGGGTTGGGTCAAAACCGAAATGGGCGGGCCCCGGGCTCCCTTGTGCGTGGCGGAGTCGGCCGAGAGTCTGACGGGTATGCTGGAGGGGCTTTCTCCTGAGGATAGCGGTCATTTTTTGGACCGCCATGGCCGACGGGGCGTGCCCCCTTGGTGAGTTCTTTGCCGGGCGGGCGGAGCGGGCAAATGAGGGTTGGCCATGGGGCGGGTGTAATTTCGTCTGGCGCGAGGGCACCGAGAGACGCAATCTGG
>CAXMPH010000290.1:0-1807 GCA_964195055.1 uncultured Chthoniobacterales bacterium
AGGCTGCCCCAACGCCTCAAGGCACAACCTTGACCAGCCATCCTCGGCATCATCGGTATCGGTCGCGCGGGGTAGGACATGGAGAATCGTTCGATAAACGTCGCAGATAATGGCACGGGGCTTCATGAGTCGGGGGCAAAGAGCAAAGGGTAAAGGTTACCGCTGCCAAGTCGGTCAGCGAGGAAAGAATGCATGACCTGGGATGAGGACTCAGCGGATGGCACCGCAGTGGTCGAAGCGGCAGCCACCGCCTCCCAAAATTTAGTGGCAAAAGCCTTGGCGGTCAGCGCTCCCTTGGTCGATTCATCCAAGGTGGCCGGGGGCAAAGCTCCCTCAAGGCCCCTCCATTGGGCCAGGCAAGGGTTGGCCGGAGCCAGCGCTGCCTGCAAGTCCTCCGAGGAACGGGCCAGAACTTCTTCTTGAGCAGTGAAGGTCAATCGGCTGAATGGAATCAGTTCCTCCGTCTTGGCCAAAAGCAGGGGCTCCCCGGCGAGAGCGCGCACTTCTGCCGGCAGACGAGACCGCCATTGCAGCCAAAGCGCCCGTTGCCGAGCTATTTCTTTACCATGATGAAAAAGAGATAAGGGCACCATCACCTCGCCGTAGGTGGTTGGAGCGTCCAATCCAAGCGAGATTAAATCCGGCAAGACATTGGGCAAGTGGCGCGCGAGCAAGGGACGGTTCGCCACCGCGGCTTCTAGATACGGCAGACCAAAGCCCTCCTGCAAGGACGTCAGCAGGACCGCCTCCGCCCCGCCGAGCAGTGAGGCCACCGGCGGTGAATTTCTCGTCCCAGACAGGACGGAAAGGTTCAGTCTCCATCCGTGCTTGCGGGCAGCTTGCGAGAGACGCGCCGCGTAAAGTTCCTCGTCCGGGGAACTGGCCCCACCGGTAGTGACAACCTCCACTTGGGGACGAAGCCAGCGGGCAAGGAGAACAGACTCAGCAACATTTTTGCGCCGCAGAAGACGGCAAGGCAATAGCCAGTAAGGGGCGGAGGTGCCGATGCGCGCAGCTAGCCAATCTCGGGCTTGGCTCTCTTCTGCTTCGGTGTGCCGTTCTGGAGTGGCCGGGTTAGGCAACCACGAGGCTCTCTCACCGAATCCACTGGCGAGCAACCCATGATCCGCCCGGTTAATCGCTAGGTGGATAACTCGCGGGCCAATAGGGAAAACCACCCGAGCGGCCTCCGCTAAATTTTGGCATCCCCCTGCGGAAATTTCCGGCCACCGTGCCCAGCGGTTATCAAAGAAAAAATCATGATGATGAGAGACGAAAAATGCCCCGGTTTTCTGAGCCGCCAAGGCCCAAGCTCTCGCCAAGGGGACATTACGGCCCAAGGCCAGATTGTGTGTCCACAGCACACATTCCTCACCCCCTTCACGAACCAACAAGGCCTCACAGATTTTCTGCAGATTCCGCTCGTAGCTTGGCGGGGGATTATCCAGCTCTGACCAATAGAGAAAATCAGAGCGGATCTCTAAGTGGAGAGGAATACTTCCCAAAGAACGACGAAAACCATCGAGCCACTCCTCACTGGGAGCCTCGCCTGTAGCCAAAGTTATCCCTGAAATTCCACCGCAGGAGGCTACCGCTGGCACCGTCATTTCGATGACTCGGCGCACCCCACCCGGGCGCAAATGGTAATGCGCCACCACAAGATGCCGTCCGGACAAAGTCTCGGTCATTGGTGCGACAAACGGCGGCCTTTCATAGGTGTTGATGAATACCCCAATGGAGCAGACAATGAAACCTTATGGCTGATTTCTTTCAAACTGGCGCAATGGCAACCCTCCACCGCCTCGGC
>CAXMPH010000291.1:0-1798 GCA_964195055.1 uncultured Chthoniobacterales bacterium
GCTGATCCTCGCGTAGGTTCCGGGATCAACCCCACGCTGCTTCAGTATCCCAAGATAGGGAGCAGAGACTTTAGTTGCGGAGTTGGCACAACCGGCGAGAAAGCCGGCGGCCAATAACAATACAATGACTGAGTATATTTTCATAGTAGGTTTGTGTTCTGGGAGATTTAACTGAGCTTTTTGGCGATTAGTCCTTCGAGTTTGACAATATCTTCGGAAAATTTACGAATTCCTTCGGCCAATTTTTCCGTACCCATGGCGTCCTCATTGAGCATCCAACGGAAGGTTTTTTCGTCGAGCTGGATTTTCTTGATCTCCGACATCTTAGCCTCGTCAACTGAAAGGTGACACTCGACAGGGCTTTCCGATCCTTGGAGATGACCGAGCAGCTCGGGGCTGATAGTGAGGAGATCGCAGCCGGAAAGCTCAAGAATCTGAGAGGTGTTGCGGAAACTTGCCCCCATGACTTGGGTCTCATAACCGAATTTTTTGAAGTAATTATAGACCTCCCGAACTGACTGCACTCCCGGGTCATCAGCCCCCTGATATTCCTCCCCTGTCTTGGCCTTGTACCAGTCGTAGATACGGCCGACAAAAGGTGAAACGAGCCGCACCTTCGCATCGGCGCAGGCAATCGCTTGGGGCAGAGAAAAAAGAAGTGTGAGATTGCAGTTAATCCCCTCCTTCTGCAGCACCTCGGCGGCACGGGCACCCTCCCAAGTGGAGGCGATCTTAATTAAAACACGCTCGCGCGGAACGTTTCTTTCGGCATAGAGACCGATGAGCTTGCGGGCCTTTTCAATGGTGGCAGCGGTATCGAAGGACAACCGAGCATCTACCTCAGTTGAGACGCGACCTGGAACAATTTGCAGGATTTTTTCCCCAAAGATGGTCAGCAGATCATCAATGACGTCACGAATAAGTTTTTCTCGCGGGGCATGGGATTCTCGGCACTCACTCACCGCTTGATCCAAAAGTGGCGCGTATTCTGGATGCCCGACCGCTTTATAAATTAAGGTGGGGTTGGTGGTGGCGTCTTGCGGAGAAAACTGGCGGATACTTTCGAAGTCGCCCGTATCTGCTACGACGGTGGTGAATTTCTTGAGTTGATCAAGTTGGTTCATGGTAAAGGGATGAGTTCTAGTTTAATCAGCCCAGAAAAAATTAGCAAACATGAGATAAACTGGCCCAGACAAAGCCCCGAAAAAGAGGATGAGGAGCCCTCGGTCTCGAGCGAAACTCCGGGTGAAACTGGCAAGCGACAAACCAAGGATGATTGCGCAACTCCACAATTTCGGCCAAGGCACCGTCCGGCGAGGTCCCAGAGATCACCATGCCCCGCTTCTCCAGTACTTCTCGGTACTTCATATTAAACTCGTAGCGGTGACGGTGACGCTCGGCAATTGCCGAGGTACCGTAAAGTTGGTGGGCCACCGTATTCTTACCGAGCAGGCAAGGATAGGAACCCAAACGCATCGTAGCCCCCTTCGAGGTCACATCTTTTTGTTCCTCCATGAGATAGATCACCGGATCCGGCGTTTCGGGATCGAATTCGGTGCTGTGCGCCGTGGTTAGGCCGCAGACATGGCGGGCAAAATCGACCACAGCCACTTGCATACCTAGGCAGATTCCCAAAAAAGGTATCCCTGACTCACGAGCGTAACGGGTGGCCATGATTTTTCCCTCGACCCCTCGATCCCCAAATCCCCCCGGAATCAGGATTCCCACCACCCCTTGCAGACGTTCCTCTTGGGCACCATCCTTACCGAGGTCCTCCGCGTCGATCAAAACGAGGTCG
>CAXMPH010000292.1:0-1775 GCA_964195055.1 uncultured Chthoniobacterales bacterium
GATGAAGCCGCTCAGGCCGTGTCACGGTGGATTGCTGGTTCACTCGTTGAGGTCACCGGGGTCTGTGAGCTTGAAATCGGCCGTATCGACAAGCTGCCGTGGTTCTCTATCGAGGGATTCCACCTCATGCTCTCTTCTCCGGAAAGTCTGCGGGTTATCTCGACTCCGCCGTGGTGGACCCCACAGCGTCTGGGAATCCTTTTTTCTGTTCTCTTCCCCCTGCTCGGGCTGGCCTTGGTCTGGGGCTATGCCCTGCGCCGTCAGGTCGCTACCCGCAGTCTTCAGCTTGCTCAAGAAATTTCTGCGGGCGAGGCAAGCACGATCAAGTTTGATACTATCCTACGGGAGCGCCGCCGTCTCGCCGCCGATTTGCACGACACCTTAGAGCAGGCGCTCACTGGCTTGGCCCTCCACCTAGAGATTACCGAGCGGAGTAAAGAGGGTGATCCAGAACTCAGTGCCCGCCATCTCAGCATGGCTCAGCAGTTCCTTGAAAGGAGTCGCCGGGAGGTTCATCAGACGGTCTGGGACTTGAGGGCTCACGGTCTGGGCGGCCGTGATTTTCTCGACATCCTCCATCAGCGCGCCACCGCCATGGTGGCTGGATTACCGGTCGAGATCACCGTGGGCAAGGAGGGGGAGGTCGTGCCACTCCCTGATTCGGTGGCGGGAGACCTTTTGCTCATCGCTCAGGAGGCGGTGACCAATGCTCTCAAGCATGCCTCTGCGTCTAAAATCGATGTTTGCCTAAAATTCTCCTTTGAGAAGATTGTGTTGGCCGTCACCGATAATGGACGTGGTTTTGACACCATCTCCGCCCCGTCTCAAAACGAAGGTCATTTCGGACTTCAAGTCATGCACGAGCGGGTCCATCACTTTGGTGGCGAGCTGGAGGTGCAGAGCTCTCTCGGCCACGGTTCTACGATTATTATCACCCTGCCTCTTCCGCCTAGGAAGAGGGAAAGGCAAAATTGAGGGAAGCGCTTCTGGCAACGCTGCGCTTGTCAGTCGCGGTCAAAGTATTTTATTACCAAGAAGTGTCCGCTAAGATTCGCATTCTCATTGTCGACGACCATGCCATGGTTCGCACGGGTATCGCTGGGTTGCTCGCCATGGAGGCAGACTTCAAGGTGGTGGCGGAAGCGGAAAGTGTTACTCAGGCTTTGACCGCCTTCGATAAGCATCGTCCGGATGTCACCTTGATGGACGTGCGGATGCAGGGTTCCTCCAGCGGTTTGGAGGCCTTGGCCGGCATCGTTGCCACCTCTCCATCGGCTAAGGTTGTCATGCTTTCCACTTTCGATTTGGAGGAACCTATTCTGGCAGCACATGCCGCCGGAGCGGTTGGCTACCTCCTCAAAACGATCACAGGCGAAAAACTGGCGGAGGCGATCCGTCGGGTTCACTCCGGCGAGCTGTGCTTTCCCCTGCAATTGCAGGATCATGTCGCCGCTCGTGCCGGTTACAAACCATTGACTCCGCGGGAGGTGGAGACCCTCGACCTACTTCGGCGGGGATTTTCCAATAAGGACATCGGCCGAGTCCTGGATATTTCAGAGAGCACCGCCAAATTTCATGTCAAGGCCGTCCTGATGAAGCTAGAGGCTTCAGACCGCGCTGAGGCGGTCGGGGTGGCTTACCAGCGTGGCTTACTCGAGGTAGAATAAAATTCATTTTACCCTGCCCGATCGGGTAGTTGTCGAGGGGGTGTTGCTTTCGTTAATTTAATTTTCAGGAACATTAAATGATCCTCAAAATTTATATCTACTCCGTTC
>CAXMPH010000293.1:0-1753 GCA_964195055.1 uncultured Chthoniobacterales bacterium
GGGCCGCGATCGAGTAAACCCGACTGGTGCTGAGCAAGACCATCCCGGCCGTCTCCCTTTTGCAGACCTCCAAAAGATTTACCGTTCCCCAGAGGTTGTGCTCCAGCAGTTCGCGGCTGCTCGTCTTGCCATCCACCCCAGCGAGAACGCTGGGATTGGCGGCGGCGTCGATGACCCAGTCGATGCCACGGGCCTGCTCGAGGTCCTGCTCCCGCCGGACGTCCCCCACCCAAAACTCCACCCCAGCCGCCTCGATGACGGGGCGGTTGAGCTGACTGCCCGGGCGACTGAAGTTATCAAAACCGCAGACCTGATGACCCGCTTGGCGGAGGCCGAGGGCCAGTTGGGAACCGACAAAGCCGCAGACGCCGCTGATCAAAATTTTCATGGTGTCAAAAGAATCTGAGCGAGCGACAAAGGAGGCCCGTGCCCTTGCTAGGTTTTGGCCGACTTGCCGTGATCCTCGTCCGGCTGGTCTCCGTAGACCCCCTTGGCGCCATAGCCGTAAGTGCGGTAGGCGCCGTAGGTGCGGTAGGAGTAGGCGTAGTAAGCACTACTTCCGCGGCGGAGACTATTCAAGACACAGCCCACCAGCGGGGCCCCTGATTCATTGAGGAGGCGGACAGCGTGACTGACTGACTTGGCATGAGAATAACCCGAGCGGGTAACAAGGCAGCAGGCATCGGCATGGGCGGCAACCAGAAGCGAGTCGCGCACCGCCAGCACCGGGGAGGTATCAATGACAATGCGGTCGAACTTGGTCCGCAGGTCTTGGATCATTTCCTCCAGCAGCGTCCCGTCCAGCAGCTCGGAAGGATTGGGAGCGATCCCCCCGGCGGGCAAGAAAGATAGATTGGGCACTTCGGTGGGAACAATCGCCTCCTCGGCGCTGATTTTGCCCAAGAGGCACTCCGAGAGCCCGGGCTTGAGGTTCTTGCTGAAGAGGATCTTGGAAAGACTCGGCTTGCGCAGATCGGCATCGATGATGAGGGTGCGCAGATTTTGGTAGGCGAGAATGGCGGCAAAGTTGGCCGAGACAAAGGTCTTGCCCTCGGCGGGTACCGCACTGGTGATGAGAAACACGCGGTGCTTGTCCTGAGCAAAGACCGTCGAAAGGGTGGCCCGCATGGTGCGAAAGGCCTCGGCGGTGTGGCCGCGGCGGTCTTCGACTACGGGCAAGCGGGCGCCCCCACCTCCCCGCGCTGGAGCGAGTTTGATCATGGGTACGGCGGCGACGACGCCCACCCCACTCCGCATCTCAGCCTGCTCGAGAGTCCTCACCGTGGGGTCGAGGTAATTGAGCCCCAAAATAATACCGATTCCCACCGCGATGCCTCCAAAAACCCCTAAAATGAGGTACTTCTTCACTTGGCTCGGAGCTTGGCCTGCCCCAAGGGCACTCTCCCGCACCGTGATCGGTTGGTCGGTCAGGCCACTGGTGACATCGACCTCCTTGATCCGGGACAAGACAGAGTCGTAAAGGGCGCGATCCGCCTCGAGGTTGCGGGAAAGGCTATTGTACTCGACAGATTTTCCGGTGATCTCGAGGAGGCGCTTCTCCGACTCGATCCGACTCTGCTCAAGGCTCTGCAAGCGATTCTCGGCCATCTTACGACGGACTTCGAGTTGCCCCACCACCTTGATCCCCTGCTTAGCAAAGTCAGACTGCGAGGTGGCTAAACGTTGGGAAAGGCCGATGTGCAAGGGATGCCCTGGACGGTAGCGGCGGGACACCTCCCCAAGTTGGCGCTGC
>CAXMPH010000294.1:0-1739 GCA_964195055.1 uncultured Chthoniobacterales bacterium
CCTTATGCGCATCGCAATCTTGGGTGACATCCACAGCAACCTTGAAGCACTCCAGTCGGTTCTGGCCGACGCCGAGAGCCAAGGTTGTTCCCAATACCTTTGCCTCGGCGACGTCGTAGGTTACGGGGCAGATCCCCTAGCCTGCATCCAGACCATACGGTCCTTAGGCTGCCCCGTGATTAAGGGCAACCACGACGAACAGGCTAGCGCAACCGGTTCACTCGCAGATTTTAGTGATTTGGCAGCTTCCTCCATGTATTGGACCCGCGAGCAACTCTCAGAGGATGACAAAGAATGGCTTCACTCTCTTCGCCTCCAACGCGTCATCCGTGATTTTACGGTAGTCCATGCCACCTTGGATACCCCACAGAGATGGGGTTATATCGTTACCCCTGGCGATGCGGCCGCTAGCTTCACCTACCAGCACACCCCCGTCTGTTTTTATGGCCACACCCACGAGCCCTGCCTTTTTCAAACCGGGCTGGTAGTAAAAAGGGGAAGCCTCTCCACCATTAGGCTGCAACACGGCCTCCAATACCTGATCAACGTCGGCAGCGTCGGCCAACCACGGGATCTTGACTGGCGCGCCGCCTACGTCATTTACGAGCCAGAAACTCTCTCGGTTACCCTGCGACGTGTCCCTTACGATATCAAGGTAGCCCAAGAAAAAATCATCAAGGCCGGCCTCCCCGTCGAACTGGCCGAGCGCCTTGCCCTTGGAAAATGACTTGGCCTTTTACCGCGGCCATGGCCCCGCCGAGGGCCGCGGACCCGTCGTTGTCTCCGTCTCGCATCCTCATCCTTAAGCCGAGTTCCCTCGGCGATATCATTCACACCCTGCCCGCGGTGGCCGCCCTCCGAGCCAAGTTCCCCGGGGCCCACCTCACCTGGATGGTTAACCCTGAGTGGGCCCCTCTCCTAAAAGACAATCCGCAGATCGACGAAACCCTCGATTTTCCACGGGCTGATTTTCACGGCCCGGCCGGGTGGCTCCGTTTCCATCGCTGGTTGGGGAATCTAAAAAAGGAAACTCCACCAGACCTCATCCTCGACTTTCAAGGACTGCTACGCACCGCTATGGTCGCCCGAGCCTTCCGCCCCGCCCCTGTTTTCGGACTTTCCGACGCTCGGGAAGGAGCCGGCTTGGTCCAGAGACAGACCGCCACGGTCGACCCCAAGTCCCATGCGGTCGGACGCTATCTCGCCCTTGCCGCCTTGGCGGGAGCGACCCCAGCAGGGAAGCCTCTCTTCGACCTTCCAGCGGGTCAACCGGTGCATCACCCCCTGCCTGCCCACCCCTACATCGTCCTCCACCCCTTCTCGCGCGGATCAGGAAAATCCCTTTCCCCCGAGGCAACCATTGCCTTTTGCCAAGCCGTGAAGAGGCCGGTTGTTCTCGTCGGACGAACCCCAAAGGAAGTCGGCCACATTCCCAATGTTGCCACGGATCTACTGAACCAGACCGACCTTATCGAACTGGTCTGGCTTCTTCGCCAAGCTGCCTTTGTTGTCAGCGTGGACAGCGGTCCAATGCACCTCGCGGCCGCCGTGACCGACCAGCTGCTCGCCATTCATACTTGGAGCGATCCCTCCCAGGTTGGTCCCTACTGCCCAGGGGCCAGCGTCTGGAAAGGGAAGCAGTTTTTCTCGGCCCTAGACCCCCGTGCCTCCACCGCAGGAAATACTAACCCCAGTCCAGAAGACGCCATCGCTATGGCCCAATGGGTTAACCAAAAACT
>CAXMPH010000295.1:0-1731 GCA_964195055.1 uncultured Chthoniobacterales bacterium
GGAAAATTCCGACGTGCGCGGCTGTATGATTATCAAGCCTTGGGGGTGGGGGATCTGGGAGAACGTCCAAGCTCAATTGGATGTCATGTTCAAAGCTACCGGTCACAGTAACGCCTACTTCCCCCTCTTCATTCCTCTCAGTTTTCTGGAGAAGGAGGCGGAGCATGTCGAGGGATTTGCTAAGGAGTGTGCCGTGGTCACCCACCACCGATTGGAAGCTAGGGATGGTAAGCTGGTTCCGGCGGGGGAACTGAAGGAACCGCTCGTGGTACGCCCGACCTCGGAAACGATCATTGGGGCAGCCTACGCGCGCTGGATCCAGAGCTACCGTGATCTGCCCATTCTGATCAACCAATGGGCCAACGTGGTTCGCTGGGAGATGCGCCCCCGGCTTTTTCTTCGAACCGCAGAATTTCTCTGGCAGGAAGGTCATACCGCCCACGAGACGAAGGAGGAAGCCTTGGCGGAGACGGAACAGATGCTCAAGGTCTATGAGACATTCGCTCGTGAGCATCTGGCTCTCCCTGTTTTTACCGGTGAGAAATCGGAGAGCGAGCGCTTCCCTGGTGCGGTCAGCACCCTTTCCATCGAAGCTATGGTGCAAGACGGTAAGGCTATCCAAGCCGGAACGTCCCATTTCCTCGGTCAAAATTTTTCGCGGGCCGCGGGGATTGAGTTTGCCACCCGCGGTGGGGGTAAAGACCTTGCTTGGACTACCAGCTGGGGAGTCAGCACTCGTCTGATCGGCACTCTTATCATGGCCCATTCTGATGACGATGGTCTTGTTCTTCCTCCTCGAGTGGCGCCTTCTCAGATTGTTATTCTCCCTGTCCTGACCAAAGAGGAATCGCGCGCCGCTGTCCTCCAAGCGGCGGAGCAACTCGCCATCGACCTCCGAGCTCAGTCCGCCTTCGGTCAATCCGTTCGGGTTGAGATTGACCGGCGTGATGCCGGGGGTGGAGTGAAGAACTGGGACTGGATCAAAAAGGGCGTGCCCATCCGTCTGGAGATCGGCCCCCGTGATCTGGAGAAAGGTTCGGTGGCGGTTAGTCGCCGCGACCGTGGACCTAAGGAAAAAGAGTTTCCGAGTCAGAGTGACTTTGTCGCTGGAGTTGGGGCGCTCCTTCAATCAATCCAAGAAGGGCTTCTCCAGCGGGCAACCAAGTTTCGTGATGAGCACACCAAAGAAATCGATTCCGAGGAAGAGTTTCGCTCCTTCTTTACTCCGGAAAATTCGAGCCAACCGGAGATTCACGGTGGCTTCGCCCTCGCCCATTGGGATGGCACCCTCGAGACAGAAGAAAGAATTAAGAATGAATTGAAGGTCACTATTCGTTGTATTCCTCGCGAGGCCAATCCTCAGCCAGGAATCTGTCCTTTTAGCGGACGTGCCAGTCGGCAGCGGGTGATTTTTGCCAAGGCCTACTAGTCCTCTGGGGCCTTTTATCATGAGGGTACCCTCGGTGGCTTCGACCTTGGCTTTGCTCTGCCTCTTTGTTTCGGCTGCCCCCGCCGAGTTCCCTAGGAAAGCCTTCAATTTTCTCAAGGCTCAGGGTCGGATCGATTCTTCGCTGGTGCAGGAGTGCTCGGGCTTAGTCCAGAGTCTGCGCTACCCTGACGTTTTTTGGGCCCTCGGTGACTCTGGTGCCATCGGAGACCGCGCCGTCCTCGTCCCAGTCACTGGCACCGGCCAACTCGCTCAGGGATGGTCTGGTCCGATACGTTTGGAGG
>CAXMPH010000296.1:0-1723 GCA_964195055.1 uncultured Chthoniobacterales bacterium
AGAAGGCGGAGATGATTAAAAATCCGACACTGCAGTCTCGATTTGTGGTCTCTCGCGGATTACGGCGCCAGCTTTTGGCCGATTGCACCGGCCGGACTTCAGCCGAGTTGGAGTTTCATGAGGACGGCAAATCTAAGCCACGCTTGCTCGAGGCAGATGGATGGGACTTCAATCTTTCCCACTCGGGAAACCGAGTGGCCTTGGTGGCCCGGCGTGGTCCGGTCGGAGTAGACTTGGAGATGCAGCGTCAGGTGCCCCAAATGGCAGGTATCGTGGGGCGTTACTTCCACCGCGACGAAGCAGTCGCTTGGAAGAAATTAGGAGCGGCCCAGCGTCCTGAGGCCTTTTTTGCCCTCTGGTCAGCGAGGGAGGCGGCGATGAAATGCCTCGGCTTTGGCTTGGCCGAGGGCCTGTCCCTTACCCGAGTCGACCCTTCCCTCATCTTCGGTCAATCGTGGCGCCCGGCAGAGTGGGCGAGACGACGGTTGCCCTCCACCGTTTGGAGGCTCCAAAGGGGTACCTGCTCTTCGTCGCGGTGGCCAAGACCAAGGTTTGAGTGGCCTTTGCCTGCGCTGTCCTCTGCCTGAGTCGACGCGTCATATCATTGATGCCCATGCCATTGCCCAGATGAAGAAAGGGGTGACTTTACTAAATACCAGTCGAGGCGGACCGATCGATACGACGGCGGTGATTGGGGGGCTAAAGTCAGGGAGGGTTGGGGATCTTGGTATCGATGTCTATGAGGAGGAGGACAATTTGTTTTTCGAAGACCAGTCCGGCAAGGCCATGCAGGATAACGTTTTCGCGCCTTTGCTGACATTTCCGAACGTTCTGATTACGGGGCATCAGGCCTTTCTCGGCAGTAATGCCCTGACCCAAATTGCTCGCAGGTCATTGCAGAACCTTTCGGAGTTAGAAAAAAATGGAACTTCGGCCAATGAGATTGAACTAACAAATGGCTGATCCCGAAGCGGTGGCTATGGTGCAGAAAAGGATGCGCTAGTTTGCTTTGTTGGGGATATTTTCCTCGGCGCTTATTTTTGCGCAGGGAGTATCCTGATTTCGTCTTTTCTTCGCCTTGGCAGGTTACCGCAGTTGAGGTGCTCTTTTTCGACATTGGGCTTCTTGGGGTGATGTTTTACTTAGGCCTCGTGCCACTTTCAGAACTGGTTCCCCCATAGGGGTTGCCACCTGCCAGAGGAAGAAAAGGTTTCTCCTGTTCTAATGAATGGTGAAACCGTGGCTAGGCTTGCCCCGCACAACCCAACGGTGAGGCCGAAGATCTGCACATCAAGGCGGTGGGCATGGGTGCCATGAAGGGTGCTTCCGCATTGTTGATCAAACTTGTTAGCGCTGGTGCCACTTCGCTGGCATTCTTAAGGAGAATTCTTTTTTTTGTCGTTCTCAACCAGAGACTTTGTCTTCGCTGCGAGGAGGATGCCTCCATTTTCTGCCGCGTTTTTATAGACGCTCACTAGAATACGAACAAAGAGAGAGCTGGATAGTCGAAGCACCGCGGCACCCCGCTTTGAAGGGAGTTGACAGCAACCCTTTCACTTTTCATATTCTTTCTTCGATCCGCGGGTGTAGCTCAGTGGTAGAGCATCTCGTTGCCAACGAGAATGTCGAGGGTTCGAATCCCTTCACCCGCTTTTTTTAGGTAGCAGTCTCTCCTTTGCCTCCTTTTTAGGGGCGAACTAACTCTCGAGTCGGGACGGCTTCA
>CAXMPH010000297.1:0-1689 GCA_964195055.1 uncultured Chthoniobacterales bacterium
GAAGGTTGCCCAGCTGGAGTAGGCGCAAAATATAGCCGGTGGCCCAGACGGTGCGGGCGGCGCCCGTGACCATGAGTCCGTCAATGACCCAACGCTCAAACCATGAGCTCAAGACGGCTAGACCGCCCTGACCTCGGGCGACGAGCCAGTTGTAGAAGTTGTCGATGTAGAGGCGATTGGCGAAGAAGGGGATGGAAACGGGATCTTTGGCAGGTCCGCGTAAGTAGAGTAAAGCGCTCAGGACGACTCCTCCGGCGAGAAAGCCTAGGATGATCTGGTGGGCGATGGCGGGAGCTTCCGCGTAGGGAACATTGAGAAAGTTTTTGATAAACCAAGGGTAACCACCAATCACCGCGGGAATAGCGAGGGCCACCATGGGTAGAAGCATGATCAGGGGCGACTCTTTTGCCTTGGCGGCGCCATCGCCGCGGGGTTTACCGAGGAAGACAATGAGGAGAAGACGGAAGGTGTAGAGGGCGGTGAGAAGGACCGCAGCAGCAGCAATCCAAAAGCCAGCGCGGTTGTTGAGGTAGGCCCACTCGATGATGTTATCCTTGCTGAAGGAACCGCTGAAAAACGGGGTGCCCGAGAGGGCGAGCCCTCCCGCGAGCATGCAGAGTGCGGTCACAGGCATGCGCTTGAGCAAACCTCCCATTTTCCAGATATTCTGCTCGTGGTGCATCGAGATGATGATCGATCCGGCGCAGAGGAAAAGGAGGCACTTGAAGCAAGCGTGGGTGAAAAGATGGAACATGGCGACGTCTGCCGTAGGACCGATGCCAATGCCGACAACCATATAACCGAGCTGAGAAATGGTGGAGTAGGCAAGGATGCGCTTGATGTCGTCCTGCTGGATCGCCATCAGCCCCGCCGCAAAACAGGTAATGGCGCCGACCCACATGATAACTTCTCGGACAACATCGGGGGCGGCTAAAAGAAGGGGAAAGATGCGGGCCAGCATGTAGACGCCAGCGGCTACCATGGTGGCGGCATGGAGGAGTGAGGAGACTGGGGTGGGGCCTTCCATCGAGTTGGGCAGCCAGACATGGAGAGGCATCTGGGCCGATTTTCCTAAGGTGCCGCAGAAGACGAGGAGGCAGGCGGCGATGAGATAGCCGGGGTGGAGGGTGACCACCGCAAGGTTTGCCTCAATATCCGAGAACATGATCGATCCGGTGGCGAGCCAAAGCATGAGAATGCCGAGGATGAAACCGAAGTCGCCGACACGGTTGACGAGGAAGGCCTGCTTGCCTGCCTCGGCGGCGGAATCTTTGCGGAAGTAATGCCCGATGAGGATGTAGGAACTGGCCCCGACCAGTTCCCAAAAGATGAACATCATGACAAAGTTGTCGGCGAGGACGATGCCCAGCATGGAAAAAAGAAAAAGGCAGAGGGCGGCGTAGTAGCGCGGGATGCCTTCGTCGCCCCGCATGTATCCGGCCGAGTAAATGAAGACGAGGGTCGCAACCGAAGTAACCAGTACGAGCATGCTGCGACTGAGGTCATCAAGGATGATCCCAATGGGAATGGAGAAGACCCCCGGGATCTCGATCCAGGGGATTTGAGCGGTGACCGCGAGTTCTGGCTTAAGAAAAACTAGCCAACTCAGGAGACAGGTCAAAGCGGCAGTGAGGACGGCAAGGACGCCCGCTGGAATGCTTTTGCGAGGGAGGAGGAAAAGGATCACTC
>CAXMPH010000298.1:0-1688 GCA_964195055.1 uncultured Chthoniobacterales bacterium
GTTTCGATACCCGACTGACGCAATACGAGGACAATCAAGATCGGCGAAGCAGTATTTATACACTACAGGGAGGTACTTCCCTCGACTGGCTCTGGTCGGGTAAGGTGACCTTCGGCCTCAATTTTGAATCTGGTATCAGTGTTCAGGACATTGCTGCCAACAACACCGAAAATTCCTCCGAGTCGCGTCAGTACACCCAGCTTCTTTTGACCACCAACTACAGCATCACCTCAAAGATTCTTCTCAATGCCGGCCTCGGGGCGAACTATGTCACCGATTCTGGTATCTCCGATGCGGCCTACACCGGCCTGCGCCCGGCCTACCAATTCTCCATCAGCTACCAGCCTACGGAAAAAACTTCGCTACGGCTCTTCAGCAACTTTGATGGCATCGAAATCGTACCGGACTTTGGCTTCATCCTCGGTTGGCAACCCCGCCAGACCACCTCGATCTCGGCCTCAATTTATCAGGATCAGAGCTTTTCTATCAACACGAAGGATCAATTTCAGGTCAACCGAGGCTTCCTTGCTTCTTTGAACCAGCGGATTTTTTCCAAGATCACCCTTGGGCTCTCGGTTGGCTACCAGCAAACAGAAAACGTTTCCCTCTCCACCGATCAAGACGACGGAGAGCCCTACGATTACGGATTCCTCGCCGGAAGTATCACCTGGGACCTTAATAGTTGGCTCTCCTGGCAGACCGATCTCTGGGTGTCTCCCAATGGGAGCCGCTCTCGCAATAGGAGCGATGAAAACAACTCCGAAACAACCGCCTCAACAGGTTTGAATTTGACTTTTTGAGACTTCTTGGAGACTCTGCTCCGCTTCTACGATGCACCCTCGCCTACTTTATTTTTCCCTCATGCTTTTGTTGGGATATTCCTCCCTCATAGCTCAGGAGTCGGCCCAGCGGGGTCTATCGGTTCCGCCCAAGCCGGCTCCGGTGGTCTCCAATGCTCCGGTGCCAGCTGTTCCCGTGCCCGCGACTCCTGTCGCGGTGGCCCCGGCCCCGAGCACCGCCTCGATGGGCCCGCTCTCATCCGGCGAAAATGACTATGTCTTGGTCGTGGGGGACGTCATTGAGCTCAACATTTTCCGCGAACCAGACCTGAACACCTCCGCCACCATTGCCCGTGATGGCACCGTCCAGTTGCCCCTGGTGCGGGAGGTCGAGCTGGCCAACCTGACCATCCGCGATGCCCGAGAGAAGCTTCGAGGCATGTACAACAGCCAATTTCTCATCGATCCCCAGGTCTTCCTCAATGTCGTCAAATACGCCCAGCGCAAGTTCACTATCATGGGGCAGGTGGCGCGTCCGGGCAGCTACGAGTTGCAAGGGGGCGAGCGCATGGATGTGCTCGAGGCCATCGGCCTAGCCGGCGGTTTCACCCGCATTGCCAATCGCGGGCGCATCGTGGTCCAGCGCAAGGAGGATGGCGGCGTGAGCACTCTCCGGGTCAATGCCAAGCGGGTCCAGAGTGGCCAGGAGGATCCCGTGGAAATCCAGCCAGGCGATGTCATCACCGTCTCCGAGAGCTGGTTCTAAAATATTTTTTATGTCTTCACCTGAAAACGACGAGCTATTTGACGAACCCACCCGGAGTTCGGAGCCCTTTGATTGGCGCCACTACCTTCACGTCATCCGCGAGCGCTGGTGGATCCTCGTGCTCTGCTTGCTTCTCGGCACGG
>CAXMPH010000299.1:0-254 GCA_964195055.1 uncultured Chthoniobacterales bacterium
CACCGAGATGGCAAGTTCCGCGGTGTTGCAGTCGCGGCTCAAATGTCCGAGGACAATCTGACGCAGTCTGGGGGAAAGGACTCGGCTGGCCAAGTCAGCGGCAGCGCGGTTGGAGAGGTGTCCGTGGGGAGAGAGGATGCGTTGTTTGATGGAGAAGGGGCGTCGGGTGTCGGTGTGGAGCATTTCCTCGTCGTGGTTGGCCTCGACGAACAATCCGTCAACCTCTTGGATCTGCTCAATGATGGCAGAATTTA
>CAXMPH010000299.1:264-1647 GCA_964195055.1 uncultured Chthoniobacterales bacterium
CGAGATCCCCGCAGCGGATGGTGAATCCTACGGGATCAGCGGCATCATGAGGTACCGCGAAGGCGGTTATCTCAAAAGATCCCAAGCTAAAAGGACTTCCTTTGCCAAAAACTTTCCAAGAAGTTTTGGCATGGCGAGGGTTGTTCTCCCGCAGCTCGTCGGCGGTCAAGCGGGTGGCGTAAACGGGGCACCCCAACGAGCGAAGTAGGACGGGTAAACCTGCGGTGTGGTCACCATGCTCGTGGGTCAAAAGAACGGCATCAATTTCACCAACCGAGATACCGGCGATGTCTAGTCGGGCCAGGGTCTTGCGTGCGCTCAGTCCCGCATCGACGAGAATGGTTGTGCCTTCCCCGCGTACTAAGGCGGTATTTCCACTGCTGCCGCTGCCAAGGACGATTAATTCCACAGCATGGCAGCCTAGCGGGGATATGCCCGATGAGCAAACTTAGGGAGTGGCCAAGGGTGGTGGTTGTGCATAAAAATAGCCCGATGCAGGAGTACCATCGATTGTTGCGTCTGGTTTTGGAGGAAGGTTCTCCTCGGACGGACCGGACCGGAACGGGTACCCTTGGGGTATTCGGAGCTCAAGCGCGCTTCAACTTGCGAGACTCATTTCCTCTCGTAACCACCAAGAAAGTCCATCTGCGGTCGATTATTCACGAGTTACTCTGGTTTCTCCGCGGTGACACCAACGTAGAGTATCTCCACGACCACGGAGTTTCTATCTGGGATGAGTGGGCCAACGAGGAGGGTGATCTCGGCCCGATTTATGGAGCTCAGTGGCGCCGTTGGCAGGCTCTCGGCGGGGGCTCGATTGATCAGATCAGCGAGGCGGTTCGATTAATCCGCAAGGAACCAGAGAGTCGTAGAATCCTCGTGAGTGCTTGGAACCCCTCCGAGTTAGACCAAATGGCCCTGCCTCCCTGTCATGCTCTCTTCCAGTTTTATGTCTCAGGGGGAGAGCTTAGTTGCCAACTCTACCAGCGCAGCGCCGATTTGTTCCTAGGTGTCCCCTTCAATATCGCCTCCTATGCCCTTCTCACCATGATGGTGGCCCAAGTCTGCCAGCTTCGGCCGGGAGACTTCATCCACACCTTCGGTGACCTTCATCTTTACTCCAACCATCTCGAGCAGGCGAAGCAACAATTGGCGAGGGAGCCTAAGCCTTCACCAAGGATGCATTTGAACTCCGAGCGGCGAGAGTTATCTGACTTTATTTTTGAGGATTTTCTCCTCGAAGATTATCAAGCACATCCGGCTATCAAGGCGCCGGTGGCGGTATGATTGCCGTCGCCGCTATGGCCTCCAATCGGGTTATTGGAGCGGAGGGCCGTATCCCTTGGCAGGTGCCAGAGGACCTGCGGTGGTTTAAGGAACTCA
>CAXMPH010000300.1:0-1647 GCA_964195055.1 uncultured Chthoniobacterales bacterium
CCCGATCTGGACACCCTCATAGATGCCATTGTCCCCGAGGCCATCCGCAGGCGTGAACCGCTTAATTTACCAGCAGCCTTGGACGAGCCAGCCGCTCTCCAAGAGATTCGCTCCCTTGCCGAGGCCAACCAACCGCTTCCGAGTTACCTCGGGATGGGCTCCCACAACTGCCACACTCCTCCGGTTATTCTCCGCAACATTCTGGAGAACCCCGGCTGGTACACCGCCTACACCCCTTACCAAGCCGAGCTAGCTCAAGGCCGCCTCGAGGCACTGATCAACTTCCAGACCATGGTAGCCGACCTGACTGGGATGGAAATTTCCAACGCCTCTCTTCTTGACGAGTCCACCGCCGCCGCCGAAGCCATGGCGATGGCTCACGGGATCAAGGGCTCGGGTCACCAGTTCTTCGTCGACCACCAGGTCCACCCGCAGACCATCTCTCTCCTCCGCACCCGGGCCGAACCTTTAGGAATTGAGATTGTCACTGGGGCATGGGACACCGCCGAAATCGGCAGCGAATTTTTTGGGGCCATTGTCCAGTACCCCACGACCGATGGCTTGGTCGAAGATTACCAAGGCTTGGCCGACCGTATCCATGCCGAAGGAGCCAGCTTGATCGTGGCCGCCGACCTTCTTGCCCTCACCCTAATCACCCCACCAGGAGAATTTGGGGCCGACATCGTGGTAGGAAGCTCCCAGCGTTTCGGGGTTCCCCTCGGCTACGGAGGACCCCATGCGGCCTACCTCGCCACTCGAGAAGTCCACAAGCGTCGACTACCCGGTCGCCTCATCGGTCGATCCAAAGATGCGGCGGGCAATCCAGCTTACCGTCTTTCCCTTCAAACCCGCGAGCAACACATTCGACGGGACAAGGCCACCAGCAACATTTGCACCGCCCAAGTACTCCTCGCCGTCATGGCATCAATGTACGCCGTCTACCATGGACCGAAGGGCCTCATGGCCATCGCCCAGAAAACCCATGATGCCGCCGGCACTTTGGCGGATGGGCTGCGCCAAGCCGGTCACCGAGTGCATCACTCCGAGTTCTTTGACACCCTACGACTCACCCCGAACGGACTGGGAGGCGGCGCCCTCGTCGCCAAAGCTCGGGCAGCGGGCTTGCTCCTCCGTGATTTTGGGGATGACTCTGTCGGTATTGCCCTAGATGAGACCACCGACCTCGCGGCGGTCAACGCTCTCTTTGCCGTCTTTGATCTCCCTGCGGTTGAGGATCTCTGCTCCCACCCCATCCTCTCGTCCTTCCGCCGCACCTCGGCCTACCTGACCCACCCTGTTTTCTCTTCCTACCACACCGAGACGGCCATGATGCGCTACCTCAGGCTTTTGGAGGGACGTGATCTGGCGCTGAACCACAGCATGATTCCTCTGGGCTCATGCACGATGAAGCTCAACGCCGCTTCGGAAATGATCCCGGTCACCTGGCCGGGATTCGGCGCCCTCCATCCTTTCGCGCCCCGAGAGGATGCCCGCGGATACGATCGTCTCTTCGAAAATCTAGACGACTGGCTGGCTGAAATCACCGGGTTCTCTGCCATTTCGCTACAGCCCAATGCCGGTTCACAGGGCGAGTACACCGGTCTTCTCGTTATCCGAGCCTGGCACCAATCGCGCGGCCAAGCCCAG
>CAXMPH010000301.1:0-1635 GCA_964195055.1 uncultured Chthoniobacterales bacterium
GCTCGATCTCGGAAGCGGGAATTTCGTCTTTCTCGGGAATCGGATTAGCCACCACGAGAGACCCATCTAGGCCGAGATTCCACTTAGCCTGCATCATGGCCGCGACCTCCTCCGGAGAATCAGCTCGGAGCGGAACCTTGAGTTTGCTCGAGCGGGAATAAAAGGCGGGAAATTCCTCAGTTCCATAGCCCACCACGGGCACCCCATCGGTTTCGAGACGCTCGAGGGTGAGAGTCAGATCAAGGATGGCCTTAGCCCCAGCGGTGACGAGGGCGACATTGCTCTTGGTCATTTCACTCAGGTCAGCCGAAATATCAAAAGTCTCTCCGGCACCCCGATGCACTCCACCCATCCCGCCGGTGGCGAAGACCGAAATCCCTGCCATGGCCGCGATGCGCATGGTCGCGGCTACGGTAGTAGCCCCGTCCAGTTGACGCCCGACAACGTAGGGCAAATCGCGGACCGACACCTTCATGATGGTCGTCCCAGAGCGCCCAAAGTTTTCAATTTCTTCGGTGGTCAGACCGGCTCGGAGGGTCCCCCCGAGCACCGCAATGGTGGCCGGCACCGCTCCGCACTCACGGACAAGGTCCTCCACCGCTAGGGCGGTTTCGACGTTCTCCGGATAGGCCATGCCATGGGCAATAATGGTCGACTCTAGGGCGACGACCGGGAGACCACCTTGAAGAGCCTTCGCGACTTCGGGGGAGAAAATAACTTTGGGCATAGAATTCATGGCAGCGATCCCTCCGGCATGGGATTAGAAGACGAGAAAATATCACCGGCTGCTCGGACGGCTTGGGCAATATCTTTGGCTTGCAACCAGCCAGAAACCATCACAATCCGTCGGGCTCCGGCGGCGCGGACTTGTCCCAAATTCTCCAACTTAATCCCACCGATACAAAAAACCGGAAGCCTCACCTTGGCAGATACCTTACCGATCTCAGCTAGGCCGATGGCCGGCCGACCGGGCTTGGTTGGGGTGGCAAAAAGTGGCCCGAAGCCAAGATAGTCAGCACCCTCGGCCTCGGCCGCCACAGCTTGGGCGGGGCTGTGGGTCGATTTACCGACCAAGATAGGCCGGCCCACCAAGGTCCGCGCCTCCTCAATACTAGGATCATCCTGACCGAGATGTACTCCCTCGGCCGGAACCATCGTGAGCAATTCCGCATGGTCATTGAGAATAAGGGGAATCCCTGCGGCCCAAGTGAGGGAGTGAATTTGGTGCGCCAGAGAAGCGATCGTCTCTACCTTGACTCCTTTGGCACGCAGTTGCAGAAGATCCACTCCTCCGGCCAGCAGTTGCTCTGTCGCGCTGACGACGTCTTCCACCGCGAGATAGCCCAAATCAATAATCCCGTAGAGCCGGGCTCCTTGGAGCGATTTCACGTGGCCGCGGTGGCACGTTTGGCCAGCATTTTCTCAACGAACCCGGTGTTGTAGTCGCCCTTAATAAAGTCTGGGTCCTTCATGATTTCTTGCTGAAAGGGGATGGTAGTTTTAACCCCGGTGATCATGTACTCACCTAGGGCACGGCTCATCCGCGCGATTGCCTGCTCGCGGGTGGAGGCGTGCACGATAAGTTTGGCAATCATGGAGTCGTAGTTGGGAGGAATGGTGTAGCCCGCATAAGCG
>CAXMPH010000302.1:0-1620 GCA_964195055.1 uncultured Chthoniobacterales bacterium
GGTGATTACCTTGAAAGACACGGTGCGGCACCAGTGCCTCCGGCGTCCCCTCCGCTCGGACTTCGTCGGCGGTCTTGCCAAAGGCCAAAGCCTCAGCTTGAGCAAAGACATTGGCCATCAGAATATCATGATGAGGACCAATCGGATTCAATGTTTTGCAAAAACCAATGAAGTCGCAGGGAATGAGACGCGTGCCTTGGTGAATGAGCTGGTAAAAGGAATGCTGACCGTTCGTCCCCGGTTCACCCCAGTAAATCGGCCCCGTATTGTAGTCAACCTGCTCCCCCGTAAGAGTAACACTCTTGCCATTGCTTTCCATGGTTAGTTGCTGCAAGTAGGCGGGAAAACGCTTGAGATACTGCTCGTAGGGAAGGACCGCTACAGTCTGAGCCCCGAAAAAATTATTGTACCAAAGGGCGAGCAATCCCATCAGAACCGGTAAATTTTTGCCTAGCGGAGCGGTACGAAAATGCTCGTCCATCTCATGAAATCCTTCCAGCAAAGCTCGAAAATTATCCGGCCCGATGGCCACCATGGTGGAAAGCCCGATAGCCGAGTCCATCGAGTAACGTCCACCGACCCAGTCCCAGAACCCGAACATATTTTCCGTATCGATACCGAACTGAGAAACTTTTTCAGCGTTGGTCGAAACCGCGACAAAGTGTTTGGCAATAGCGGAATCATCTGCCCCCAAGCTGGAGAGGATCCAGTCCCGAGCGCTCCCCGCGTTGGTCATTGTCTCGAGGGTGGTGAAAGTCTTGGAGGAGATGATGAATAATGTCTCTGCCGCATCCAGCCCTTGGGTAGCTTCGGCGAAATCGTCGCTGTCAACATTGCTAACGAAGCGGCAGTGGATAGAGCGATCGCTGTAGAATTTCAGGGCCTCGTAGGCCATGACCGGACCAAGGTCAGATCCGCCAATACCAATATTGATCAGATTGCGGATCGGTTTCCCCGTGTGGCCCAACCACTCTCCCAAGCGCACTCGCTCGGCAAATCTCGCCATCTTATCCAGCACTTGGTGGACCTCCGGCACAACGTCCTTGCCATCGAGCAGAATCTTCTCCCCTCGGGGTGCCCGCAAGGCAACATGAAGAACCGAACGACCCTCTGTCGTATTAATCTTGTCGCCCCGAAACATGGCCTCGATGCGGTTTGGCAATTTACTCTCCTCAGCCAAGGCAACGAGCAAGCTCATCGTTTCCTCAGTCACCCTATTCTTGGAGTAATCCAAAAAGAGCCCGCAGCTTTCCTCGGTCAACTTCTCCCCCCGCTGAGGGTCACGGGCAAATAGGTCGCGCAAGTGAACCTCGGCGATCTTGCCATGGTGGGACTCTAGGGCTTTCCAAGCCGGGCTTTGGGTGAGGGAATCGCTACTCATCATCCTATCTTTCTAACAACCAGAGATACGGCATCAAGGTAAACCCTCCATCCCCTCTTTGCGCTTGCCCCCCTCGGCTGAGAGGTCAAATTATCTTCGATGAAGGTTTTTCTTACCTTAGCCATGGCCGCCGCTTTTATCACCGGCTGTGCCTCTATCGAACGGGCCCAACACCATAGCACCGAACAAATGCTGGCGGCGGCCGGATTTAAGATTCTGCCAGCGAATACTCCGCAGAG
>CAXMPH010000303.1:0-1524 GCA_964195055.1 uncultured Chthoniobacterales bacterium
ACTCCCAATCGGTAAAGGTAGCGCACTGGCCTAAGTAGCTTCCCTCGCTCCCTAGGACATTGAAGACGGTGGCGTCGAGGATGCGGAAGCGGCGACCTTTCTGGCTAATCCGTATCCCAGTGTAGTTTTCGATGAAGCCCCGACGGCTAACTTCGTCGAGAAAATCCCGGCGCTCTTCTCGGTGAACTGGTTCGGCACTCTCGCTTGAGGGCTGGCCGATAAGCTTGTCCCAAGAAGTTTCGAAGAGGGTGAGTGCGGCGAAGTTGGCGTAGCTAAAGATGTGATCCGACCCGATAGTTCCTACCGCGTAGAGAACGACGCGAGGAGAGTTAAACAAGGCTTCGACTGCACCAGAGCTGTCCTTGCTTGGCATGAGGTCCCGCCTGAAGAATTCTCGATAATTTTCGAGGATGAGACGAGTCGACTCTTGGAGAAGTTGGCGGTCGATGGGTAAGATCATTGACGGAGGGCTTCGAGGCGAAGGAAAGAGAAAGTGGCCGAAACACCTTCTCTTGTGGGGTGCATCTCATCGTAGTTTCGCATGGCTTGGCGGAGCCGGCTCACCCCGATCCTTCGGGGGACGGCAGCGCCCGCATTGTGTATCTGACGCAGCATGGTGGCACTATCGCGGTGCTTGGAGACAAAATCTCTAGCTTGGTGACGGAGAGGACTCCAACCGGACTCCCTGAAGATTTCCAGCCATTCGTTAACACCATGCCAGACAAAGGGCGAGGCCTCCGGGCAAGTTGCAAAAAAATCAGCCAAGGTGCCGCGGATAAACCAACCCGAGAGCAGGCGTGCTCCTGGGGCCGAGATCTCGTGCCACTGGCGCAGGGTCCGTCTTGGATCGGGGAGCCACTGATTGAGGCTGGAGCTGAAGATCCAGTGGTAGGCTTCGTTCCTTGGCGGCTCGGTGGCTCCCGCAACAATCCATCGGGCAGTGGGAAAGGCGATGGCCCCGGCGCGAATCATCCGAGGAGCGATATCTGAGGCGACTAACTTTTCTGTTTTGGCTACGAGGTGGCGGGTAAAAAACCCGGTGCCGGCCCCCAGTTCCAGAGAAGTGCCGCTGATCGTCGCCGGTAGCCATTCTGCCAACCAAGCAGCTGCTTCCCGCTGGATTGGTGCATGCTCTTCATACTGGGAAGCGCAGCGATCGAACTCAGGAGTGGTGGCGGACATGATCAACCTTCATTTTGCCGCAGGGTTGCCGCAGCGGCTAGCAAAGGCTTTAGCTGGTGACCCGAATCGATGCGGTGAAGTTGGGGAAGGGCCTGCTGGAGGACAGCGGCATCAAGTAGAGGGTCAAGGTTGCCCGCCACCGCGACCGATCCCGGAGAAAGAAGGACTGGAGGTAGGGATGGACTCAGCATTTTCTCTAGACCCCAAGCGAGATGATCGAGGTGATGTTCGAGCAGAAGCTCTGGACCACCGACGGCAAGACGCCGGGCGCGACGCTCTACAGCGCGATCCTGCGCGAGATCCAGAAGAAAGGCAAGCAGGCCCGCTTTGAGAAGACCGAGC
>CAXMPH010000304.1:0-1279 GCA_964195055.1 uncultured Chthoniobacterales bacterium
CAACAAATAGATCCAGTTGAGGACCAAAGTTCCCCCGACCAGCCATCGCCAGCCAAACGGGAACTGAGGCCGCCAAGGTGGTATTGGCAAGAGCAGCACCGCCATGGCATAGCTATTGAGCAGGCCTAGGCCTACCACCAAAAAAACGACCCCGGGGTTGTCGCGAAGCGCCTGACCCCATTCCCCCTGCATCATCCCGAGGAAGGCTCTCGTTCCACCACACCCGGGACAAGGCAGAGTGGTCAGTTCTCTCCAGAGGCAGGACCACCCTCCTCCCCACCAGAGGAAACCCAGGACAAGAAAGACATAAGGTACGGCCAAGGCAGAGCCGAAGAGGATGTTTCGCTCGGGGACGACTTGCTGCCGCCGGGGGAGCGGGGGAGGACTCACCGAGTGGAAGGGTTAAATTGCTCCATCGCCTCCTTGATTTGTTCGAACAACTCGGGATAAGCGCTGCCCAGGTAGGCCAACGATCCTGCCACGGAGAGAATAAAAATTCCGCAACAAACAAAGGCAGGCAAGAAAATAGCCGTAATAGTTCGTGCCTTACTGATCGCCTGCACCGTGGAGATCCCGATGACGAGAAGAACAAGGTTGTACACTGAAGCGGCGATCCCCCCGCAGAGAGGAAGCAACTGTAGTACCGCGGTGGCACCGCCGGCATAACAAACAACTCGAAAAGTAGCCTCAAAGGGACGATTGGCCCCACCGACCAGCATGAGGGCAAGGTGGAGAAGGCCAGAGGTAAAAAATACCCCAGCGATTAAGAACACCGGAGTGACAATAATCGTCAGACCCGTAAAGAAGCCGGAACGAAAAATCAGGGCCAGTGGTTGACCGTCCGAAGCCCCTGTTCCCTGGATGGTTTGAGCCAGCACTTGGTAAGCGACTCCGGCCAGCAGACCCAGTAAGGACATAATGAAAAAAAAGAAAAGTGGCGCGCCCAGACCCCCGTTCGGCCGCATCGCCTCAAAGGTAGCTTTTGGTTCCAGAAGGAAAGTTCGAACTGTTTCAAAGAGACCAACGAAAAAACCGACTTGGTCGCGAGACTCCCAGGGCGTGCCGGTTGGTAGTGGGGCCGGGGAAGGCAGGTCCGCTGGCGCGGTAGCGGGAGCGATTTCATCGACTACCTCACCCAACGGTCTCCAAACCGCCATGCCCTCGCGCCATGCTAAGTCGGTCGCAGTGAATTTCCCGTTTTGGTAGCCCCAACGCACCTCGTCCGGGGAAAATTGTCCGAGGGATTGCCCCTCACGATTGATATGGATCTGCACCACTC
>CAXMPH010000305.1:0-1176 GCA_964195055.1 uncultured Chthoniobacterales bacterium
CCTGGGGCGATCTCCTGGCCATTCATGACCAACTCGAAGACATCGAGAACCTTGGAGTCATCAGAGTTGGTCTTGGCCAAGGGGATCAATTCTTTGGGGCAATGGGTGACGAAAAGTGGATCGATCGATTTTTCTTCAACCAGCTTCTCAAAAAGATGCTGGGTCACCTCGTAGTCTTCGACGCAGTGGGAGATGTCCAGCCCCAGCTCGACCGCACGGTTACGCCGCCCCGAAACATCGCGGGCAAACCAACCCGGTTCGGCCTGCTCGACGAGCTCTCCATATTTTTCCCGGCGCCAAGGTCGTTCGAGATTAATCACCCGCGTCACCTTGCCCTCGGCATCCTTGTGCTCAATCTTCAATCCACCGCAGACCTTCTCGGCCACTTGGCAAACCAGCTCCTCGACTAGGTCGGCCATCGTTTCGAAATCAGCAAAGGCCCAGTAGGCCTCAAGCATGGTGAACTCCGGATTGTGTCGGCGCGAGACCCCCTCGTTGCGGAAGTTGCGGTTGAGCTCAAAGACTTTGGTAAAGCCCCCCACCAACAAACGCTTCAAGTATAGCTCGGGGGCGATGCGGAGATAGAGGTCGAGCCCGAGGGCATTGTGGTGGGTCTCGAAGGGATGAGCCGCCGCCCCCCCCGCCACCGTCTGCATCATCGGTGTCTCCACCTCAAGAAACCCACGATCTTCGAAGAACCGGCGGATCTCCCGGATGATGGCAAAACGTTTCTTGAAGGTGTCGCGGGCCGACTCATTGGAAATGAGATCGAGGTACCGCTGGCGGTGACGGGCTTCCACGTCCTGCAGTCCATGCCACTTTTCTGGGAGAGGCCGCAGCGACTTAGAGAGCATGACAAATGTCTCCACCTTCACCGATGGCTCCCCCGTCTTGGTGGTAAAGCACTCGCCCTTCACTCCGATGAAATCTCCGATGTCGAGACGGTGATAGACCGCCACCCCCTCCTCACCCACCACCTTGTCCTGCAAGTAAATCTGCATCCGTCCAGAATGGTCACTCAGATCGAGGAAGTGACTCTTGCCCATGTCGCGGCGGGCGGTTACCCGCCCAGCCAGAGAAACTTTTTTACCATCGGCAAAAGCGGCGCGGACTTCGCCGACATCGCCCTCAACCGAAAAGGCCGCCCCATAGGGAAGACTGCCTGCTGCATCCAAT
>CAXMPH010000306.1:0-1126 GCA_964195055.1 uncultured Chthoniobacterales bacterium
GGCGGAGAAACCCGCAGCAAAGGAACCTCGGGATCGAGATAGAAACAGCCGAAGCAGGAAGAAATCCGCCCCCTCCGATCCTAAGGGTGTGGCAGCGTCCGCGCTAGTACTTGCCCCCTTTCAGGTCACTTTTGTAGCTGACCAAGCCCCCTTCCGCGTTGCCTTTAACCAAATCATTGCGGCTGATCCTGCCGTTTTTATTCGCTCGGTGGAAGTGACCAACTCCTCCCTGCAAGGGCCATCCAAGAGTGGGGCCCAGACCACGACGATGGAGTCTTCTCCTGAGATGGAGGGTGATCCAGTGGAGGCCCAGCTTAAACCGATCTTAGGCCAAGAGCTTCTCACAATCAGTCTGCGACTCTCCGCGGTTGCCTCAGGGGAATCCTCCAAGGAAGAAAACTAATTTCCCATGAATCAATTGAAAGCTCATTACGACCGCTTCCTAGTTGTGGCAGCGGGACTACTCTTGGCCGCGGCGGCCCTCTTCGTTCTTGTCGATGCCCTCGGTCTGTCGGAGCGCTTTGTTCTCCCCAGCCCAGTGGCTCAAGGAGCGAAATTTGTCCCGGAACCAGCAGTGGAACAGCTTCGTCTTGACTACGCTTCAATGGGGCAAGACACCACCTGGCTAAGCACTTCAACTCCCATGTTCAAGAGTCGGGTGTATTTGCTTCGCGAGGGGGCTCTCGTTGACATCCTCGAAGGTGATGCCGAACTTTTCCCCGGTATTACTAACTCTTGGATTTTGGAGCATGACCTCGACTACACCGATCTTGCTTTGCCTAGTCGCGACCCCGATGGAGATGGTTATACAAACCTTGAGGAGTTTATGGCTGGAACCAATCCCCGTGATCCCTCCTCGCAGCCACCGGTCTGGACCAAGCTGCGCTTGGTCAGCAGCACGGTGGACAAGCTTCGTACCAAATTTATGTCCCTGCCCAATGGGGACACCGACCTCACCCTAGCTTCCATCAACACCATGAGCGAAATGGACTCCAACAGTATCACGGGGGGAACCAAGTTTTATCGTGTGGGCGAACAAATCGTTCTCTCAGAAACCGGGCCTAATGGCGCCCGATCGGAAACGTCCACCCCTCTCAAGTTTGTCGGGGCAAAAATGCTGACAGTA
>CAXMPH010000307.1:0-651 GCA_964195055.1 uncultured Chthoniobacterales bacterium
CGACGGGTCCTCGCCGCCCTCAAGAATCCGCGCAAGCCAGTACAGCGCCGCGTCCGGGTCTGATCCCCGCAGCGACTTGATGAACGCCGAGATGATGTCGTAGTGCCAGTCGCCGGCGCGGTCGTAGAGCGCCGCCCGCTGCTGTAGCGCCTCCTTGATGTGCTCCCGCGTCACCTTCCTCGCGCCGTTGGCGTCCGGGGTCGCCGTCTGCGCCGCCAGCTCCAGCGCGTTCAGCGCGATGCGCGCGTCCCCGCCCGAGACACCGGCCAGCGTCGCCAGCGTGTCGTCGTCCACGGCGACCTGCATTGAGGCGATTCCGCGTTCCTCGTCCGCCAGCGCTCGCGTGAGTAACTCCTCGATCTGCTCGGGGACGAGCGCCTCCAGACGGAACACCCGCGACCGCGACAGAAGCGCCGAGATCACCTCGAACGATGGGTTCTCCGTCGTCGCGCCGATCATCGTCACGATGCCGTCCTCGACGTGAGGCAACACCGTGTCCTGCTGCGACTTGTTGAAGCGGTGGATCTCGTCGATGAAGAGGATCGTCCGCTGGCCCGTCTCGCCCAGCCGGTCGCGCGCCTCGCCGACGATGCGCCGCAGGTCCGCGACGCCCGCCGAAACTGCCGACACCGCCTCGAAGTGCGACTTCGT
>CAXMPH010000307.1:777-1063 GCA_964195055.1 uncultured Chthoniobacterales bacterium
AGCGAAGGCACGCGGTCCTCCTCGATCGCCCGCCGCAGCGCCTTGCCTTCGCCGACGATCCCCTCCTGCCCGACGAACTCTTCGAGCGTGCGCGGCCGCATCCGTGCCGCCAGCGGTGCGTGTATCTTCGCCCGCTCACGCGCCGCCTCCGCGAACATGTTGAGGGGGTCCTTGCCGCGGGCCTTGGATGGCATAGCGCGCCAATTATCGCACGCCACGTCATGGCCTTCGGGGGATCAATGGCGTAGCTGCATGCCTTCAGGCTTGCCGGGGAGGGGCGGGCCTA
>CAXMPH010000308.1:0-998 GCA_964195055.1 uncultured Chthoniobacterales bacterium
GGTGTGAGAGCCGTTGTTGTCGGAATAAATTTGCGCCAAATAATAGGGCGCAAGAAACAAGTGCGCATCGGCGGCGTACCGAAGAGCGGGAATAGCAATCTCGTAATAGCCGCTGTTGAAGGCGCCAATGCCTTGGTCGAGTGCGGCCTGGGGCGAACGATAGGTCGTTCCCGCGAACGCATAGGCCACTGAAGCGCAGAGCATCACCCCTGCGACAAGACCCGAAACTGCCTTTTTAGATATCTGCATAACAGACCACTTCCACTTTTGCGCCCGCGTGGGTGACCGCGCCATTGCGCGCAGGCCCCACTTGCTCTGCATATTTCCACAAGGCACCGCTTTGATAGGAATTTGGCGGGGCCTTCCAAACTTTCCTTCGTGCCTCGAGCTCGGCCGCGTCGACCTCCAGGTCGAGCGTACCCTTCTCTGCATCGATGCTGATGATGTCTCCGTCCTTTAGGAGACCGAGAGGACCGCCGAGCACTGCCTCGGGGCCGACGTGTCCGATACAAAATCCGCGAGTTCCGCCCGAGAAGCGGCCATCGGTGATGAGCGCAACCTTGTCACCCATACCCTGACCGTAGAGCGCCGCCGTCGTCGACAGCATCTCGCGCATACCGGGTCCGCCCTTGGGACCCTCGTAGCGGATGACGATCACATCACCCTCTTTGAAGTCGCGCGCCTCAACCGCGCAGAAGGCATCTTCCTCGCAATCAAAGACGCGCGCGGGGCCTTTGAAGGTGAGATTTTTCATACCTGCGACCTTCACGATCGCGCCTTCCGGCGCCAGTGAACCTTTCAGGCCCACCACGCCCCCCGTCGGGGATATAGGATTAGAGACAGGATAAACAACTTTCTGATCTTCATTAAATTTCACGCACTCGAGATTTTGCCGCAATGTGCGACCTGTGACGGTCAAACAATCGCCGTTCAGTAATCCGCCATCGAGCAGCGCCTTTAAGATCTGCGGCACACCGCCGATATCGTAGACGTCTTTG
>CAXMPH010000309.1:0-307 GCA_964195055.1 uncultured Chthoniobacterales bacterium
AGTGCATCTCGCCAGGCGGGACGACTCCTTCAGATTTGGCGCCGATATCAACGAGTATTCCATCTCGGTCAGTGCCGACGACCGTGCCTTCGATGATCTCCCCGCGCCGCAGCTCAGGGTAGGCAGCGGTCTCTGCTTCGAGAAGGGCGGCCATCGATTCTTCTGGCGCGCCGGTCTCGTCTACTTCTTCAAACGTCAAGGGTTACCTCCGTATGCCGAGATGGGGCGAGGTACGACTACCTGGCACCTCGTAGTCATTATAGCAAACGCCGCCCTTAGTGATAGGTTGACCCGGCGCTGAGCAAGA
>CAXMPH010000309.1:317-986 GCA_964195055.1 uncultured Chthoniobacterales bacterium
CGGTATGTTGCGCCGACGCTGAGGGAAGGGGTTTGCGGCCGGGACAAGAAAAAGCCCCCGGCAACGGCCTATTTTCCACACCCAGTTGCCCAGGCAGTATCGTCAGCGCTGAGGCGTTTCACTTCCGTGTTCGGGATGGGAACGGGTGGGGCCACCTCGCTCTAGTCACCAGGAGCCTTAACTTATGAAGTTGTGAGGGCCGGAGCCGCGTGTCGGATCGCGACTCCGGCCTTTGTCGCGTGGTAGCGGGGGTGGGACTCGAACCCACGACCTCCGGGTTATGAGCCCGGCGAGCTGCCGCTGCTCCACCCCGCGACGTGTACCCCGCCATTGGCGGGGCGCGAACAGAGTTGATGCCTGAGATCACAAATCAATGTTGTGCAGATAATGGAGGGGTGGTCAAAGCCCTCGGTCATTAGTACGGCTTAGCTGAATCCGTTACCGGACTTACACATGCCGCCTATCAAGCGGGTAGTCTTCCCGCGACCTTACCCGGTTAACCCGGTGGGAGACCTCATCTTGAGGGGGGCTTCGTGCTTAGATGCTTTCAGCGCTTATCCCTTCCGAACATAGCTACTGGGCTTTTTGCCTCTGGCGAGACAACCCACACACCAGCGGTTCGTCCACCCCAGTCCTCTCGTACTAGGGGCAGCTCCTCGCAAGTCTCCT
>CAXMPH010000310.1:0-953 GCA_964195055.1 uncultured Chthoniobacterales bacterium
ACGAGGTCGGGATTCTGGGACAAGATGCCCTCGGCCCCCAAGGTGCGAACATACCCGATGTCGGGTTTGTCGCGGGTCTCCGCCAGATGACGGCTGGAGGAGTCGACCGCAATCAGATTTGGTCCCAGCCCGAGGGCACAGGCTATTTCGGTGACGTCCGAACCCGCGGTGACTAATCGCTGAGGCTCCGCCGACAAAGGCAGGGCGAGCGATAAGAGCACCGCAAGGGTAAAGACCGGACGCATAGATGAAGGAGAAACGGCAGGTAAGAAATCAGGCAGCGCCCTTGTGGATCTCGTCGTCCAGCGAGGTGATGGCCGTGAAGGTGTCCTGGGCAGTCTTGACCATGATGTCCTCTTCCTCGGCTGACCAAGTGATCCCATTCATGTCCTCGCGGAACTTCATCCAGAGACCGCGCTGGGCTTCGCCATGAGGGTCGAGATACTTCAAGCCCTCCTGATCCGACTTGCTCCAGGCCTTGCTCAGAGCACGGGCAATGAAACGGGAACCATTTTTGCTCCCCTCGAAGACATAGTAGATGCCCATCAAGACACTGGAGTTGGGGGCTTCGCTGATCATGCTTTGCAGTTTGGCGGCTCCGGCCATCGGCTTAATCGCAGCGGTGTCGACCCCGAGATGGGCAAGATCCGCCTGCAGGTTTGCTACCTGATAGAGTCCCGGCAGGCCGAGAGCGGCGAGGCGGCTATCTTGGCCGAGGGCCCGGTCGGTGGCGGCTTCTAAGTCGCGGTGGACCAACCAACGCTGGGCAAGGTACTCATGGTATTCCTCATGCTTGATCGAGCCGGCGATCAAAGCGGCCTCGAGAGGCATCGATTCAGCCACGGCGTGCTGAGCGGAGGTTTCGGATTTGAGCCGGCCCATGATTCCGGTAGGTGCTGTTGTAGTATTCATAAAATAAAAATAAGTGGAGTCGGGGTGGAGGGTCCCCCCTT
>CAXMPH010000311.1:0-320 GCA_964195055.1 uncultured Chthoniobacterales bacterium
CCGTGCGGCCGAATATCTGAATGAGCTGAAACAGAGTCGCCGCTATCAGCGCGATGTCTATTAGGAATACGCGAGATGCCGACAGAGACAACGCTTTCGCCCGTCGAGGAAATCAAGCAGCGAAGTAATTTTCTTCGAGGCACGATCGTGGAAAGCCTCGCCGATTCGGCAACCGGAACGTTGGCGGAAGACGACACACAATTGTCGAAATTTCACGGCTTCTATCAACAGGACGATCGCGACGTTCGCGCCGAGAGAACCCGGCAGAAACTCGAGCCGGCACACAGCTTCATGATTCGTGTTCGAGTGCCCGGCGGTAT
>CAXMPH010000311.1:389-886 GCA_964195055.1 uncultured Chthoniobacterales bacterium
GCACGCCAACCATACCCTGCGCCTGACCACACGACAGGCGTTTCAATTTCACGGCGTGATCAAGCGAAAATTGAAGCCGACCATTCGCGGCATAAACGATAGTTTGCTGGACACAATCGCAGCCTGCGGAGACGTCAACCGCAACGTCATGTGCACGCCTCTGGCGGAAAAATCCGTCATTCACCAGGCGGCGTACGAGGCTTCGGTCGCGCTCAGCGAGCACCTCACACCGAATACCTCGGCTTATCACGAAATCTGGCTGGACAAGAAAAGAGTCGCGGGCGCAGAAGATAGCGAACCGATTTACGGGGCTACTTACCTGCCGCGCAAATTCAAAATCGGAGTGGCGATTCCGCCGTCGAACGATGTCGATATTTTTTCACAGGATCTGGGTTTCATTGCCATTCAAAGGAATAACGAGCTTGTTGGATTCAATGTGACTGCCGGTGGCGGCATGGGCATGCATCACGGCGAGCCCGACACCTACCCCAGAGTTG
>CAXMPH010000312.1:0-829 GCA_964195055.1 uncultured Chthoniobacterales bacterium
CGATCAGACCGTCGGGTATCAGTTGATGATCGACCAACTCGAGCGGTGGCTCGTGGAGATCACCGGCTACGCCGCCGTGTCGTTGCAGCCCAACTCGGGTGCGCAGGGCGAACTCGCGGGATTGCTCGCCATCCGCGCTTACCACCAGAGTCGCGGCGACCACGACCGCGACATATGCCTGATCCCGTCCTCGGCCCACGGTACCAACGCGGCAAGCGCGGTGATGGCCGGAATGCGCGTGGTAGTCGTCGAGTGCGACGATCTCGGCAACGTCGACCTCGCTCACCTCGACAAGGTCGTTCGAGGTCGAGATTCGACGGATCTGCGAGATGGTTCACGAGGCCGGCGGGCAGGTCTACCTCGACGGCGCCAACCTCAACGCCATGGTCGGCCTCGCCCAGCCGGGAGAGTTCGGCGCCGATGTCAGCCACCTCAACCTCCACAAAACCTTCTGCATCCCCCACGGTGGTGGCGGTCCGGGCGTCGGGCCGATCGGTGTGGGCGAACACCTCATCCCATTCCTTCCCAACCATCCGCTCAACCCGGTTGCCGGCCCCCCGACAGGCGCCGGTCCGATCGCGGCCGCGCCCTGGGGGTCTGCCGGCATCCTCGCCATCCCGTGGATGTACATCCGCATGATGGGCGCCGACGGTCTCCGCGGTGCGACCGAGATAGCGATTCTCAACGCCAACTACATCGCGACCCGGCTCGCGGACCACTACCCGGTCCTCTACACCGGAGCCACGGATCGAGTCGCTCACGAATGCATCCTGGATACGCGGGTGCTCAAACAGGATGCGGGGATCGAAGTCGACGACATAGCGAAGCG
>CAXMPH010000313.1:0-713 GCA_964195055.1 uncultured Chthoniobacterales bacterium
GGAGGTCGCGGGTTCGAGTCCCGTCAGCCCCGCTCACCGATCCTGGGGCCGTAGCTCAGTTTGGGAGAGCGCTTGAATCGCACTCAAGAGGTCGCGGGTTCGAGTCCCGCCGGCTCCATCAGTACGACGTGCGCCACCGTAGCTCAGGGGTAGAGCACTCGATTCGTAATCGAGCGGTCGTCGGTTCAAATCCGACCGGTGGCTCTCTGTGTGCGTGGTCGAACACTTTCGGGGCGTGGCTCAGTCCGGTAGAGCGCTGCGTTCGGGACGCAGAGGTCCCCGGTTCAAATCCGGGCGCCCCGATTGAATGCCTTGCCGCCAACCGGTGGAAAGGCGAATCTGGTAGCGATGTTGAAATCACGGACGTCACTATCGACTAGCCTTCTAGGGAGCGCCTCCGTTGCGCTCCTGGCGATCGCCCTGATTCTTGCACCCACATCCCTTCGAGCCCAGGACGCATCTCCCTACCTGGCTCTGGATCACTGGGCCTATCCGGTACTCGAGCTATGGATCGCTCGCGGAGATGTCACGAATCTTTCGCCGTTCACGCGACCCTATCGAATGGCCGACGTGCTTCGTGCGGCGGAAAAACTTGCCCAGGCTGACCTTTCAGCGTCCGAAGCAGGACTCCGCGACCGTCTCATCGCCGAACTGACCCTCCCGACTATCAGCGCAGGTGACCAGGAAGACGAGGCGCTCGGTTACTTCGAAGT
>CAXMPH010000314.1:0-659 GCA_964195055.1 uncultured Chthoniobacterales bacterium
CTCGGCGAGGATACGCGGCCCACGTGCCAGCAGCAGCGCGCGCTCCACCACGTTTCGCAGCTCGCGCACGTTGCCGGGCCAGTGATGAGCCCGCAGCCGATCGAGCGCCGGCCGGCTGAATCCGGCAACCTTCGAATCGGAGCGCGCCGCGAGCTCGCGAAGGAAGTGGCGGGCCAGCGGGATCAGGTCGTCCAGCCGCTCCCGCAGCGGCGCAAGATGAATGCGGATGACATCGAGTCGGAAGTACGCCCCGCCCTCACCTCCCGCTCGAGACTCGCGTGGGTGGCGGCCACGATGCGGGCATCCGTGCGCAAGGTCTGTGCGCCTCCGAGTCGGCGAAACTCCTGATCCTGAAGCACCCGCAACAGCTTCACCTGGGTCGAGGCCGAGAGATCGCCGATCTCGTCGAGGAAGAGAGTGCCTCCGCTCGCCTCTTCGAAACGACCCACCCGCCGTCGATCGGCTCCCGTGAAGGCGCCCCGCTCATGGCCGAAGAGCTCCGACTCGAGGAGCGTCTCGGGCAGCGCAGCGCAGTGGACCTTGACCAGCGGACCGGCCTTGCGAAGCGAGGCCGAGTGGATCAGTCCGACGACGAGCTCCTTGCCGGTCCCCGTCTCCCCGGTCACGAGCACCGTCGAGCGGGTCGGAGCGACGCGACG
>CAXMPH010000315.1:0-620 GCA_964195055.1 uncultured Chthoniobacterales bacterium
TGTGGCCGACCATCCTCTAAGACCGGCTACCCGTCTTCGCCTTGGTAGGCCATTACCCCACCAACAAGCTGATAGGACATAAACCCCTCTCTAGGCAAAAGGTATTGCTACCCTCCCATTGACAAAAGAAAATTATTTTCTTTTGTTTTATTAAGTATTAGCTTCGTTTTCACAAAGTTGTCCTTATCCTAGAGGCAGGTAATCTATGCATTACTCACCCTTGCGCCACTCGGCTTATATCCCGAAGGATATATCCTCGTTCGACTTGCATGCCTAATCCACGCCGCCAGCGTTCGTTCTGAGCCAAGATCAAACCCTTCATAGTTTTAATAATGTACTCGTTTTACTTCTTTTAACTATTCGCTACTTTTCTCGTGCCGTCGTAACGGCAACAATCAAAGCAACTTATAAGCTATACACCCAACGCTTTTATGTTGTCAATTTCCAAAGAACAAGAAAGACGAGTATAGAGCAAAATAGAATATTGTCAACATTAAATAAAAAATTTAAAATAAAAAACTGCCTACACTCTTTTATAAGTATCGACGACAAAAGGACATACACCCCATACTACCCATTAATATCATATTTAAAACAATTATTTTTTACTTTTTAACAAG
>CAXMPH010000316.1:0-619 GCA_964195055.1 uncultured Chthoniobacterales bacterium
AAGTCATCGAGGCGACCCAGCAAGGGGCACAGGATATCCTTAAAAAAGAATCCCTCACCTTCGAACTCCGACCCGTCGTCGAAGCCGCGCTCCGAACCCTCGAACAACGCCGTACCGCCGGCGAGTTAAACAGCCATATTCCCCAACACGACAGCCGGGTCAAAATCATCGGAAACTCACGCGCCCTCCAGGACGTTTTCAAAATCGTCGGCCGCGTAGCACGCACAGACGCGCCGGTGCTCGTCTCCGGGGAAAGCGGCACCGGCAAGGAACTCGTCGCCCACGCCATCCACGAGTACTCACCGCGCGCAAAGGGCACCATCATCGCCATCAACTGCGGCGCCATCCCCGAAAACCTGCTTGAAAGCGAACTCTTCGGCCACGAAAAAGGTGCCTTCACCGGTGCTATCACCCGCCGCGCTGGCCTTTTCGAACAATGCGACGGCGGCACCTTGTTTCTCGATGAAATTGGCGACATGCCGGTCTCGCTGCAGGCGAAGATGCTGCGTTTTCTGCAGGAGCGTGTTATCGAGCGCGTCGGTGGCCGGCAGGAAATCCCCGTCGACGTTCGCGTCGTTTGTGCGACTAATCAAAATCCTGCAGGTCTGATCAAGCAGGG
>CAXMPH010000317.1:0-591 GCA_964195055.1 uncultured Chthoniobacterales bacterium
CGTTGAGAAGCTCAACAAGATCGGCCGCGCGGAGCGCAAGCTCGTCACCGAGCTGGGGCGCGAGCCCACTCCTGAGGAGATCGCCGAAGTGACCGGGATCGAGCCTGACGAGGTCGATTCGATCAAGCGGTCGGCCCAGGCGCCGGTCTCGCTGGAGAAGCCCGTCGGCGACGAGGAAGAGTCGGAGTTCGGGCAGTTCATCGCCGACGAGAAGGCCGAGAGCCCGTTCGATCGGGCCGCGGACCTGCTGACCAAGGAGGCGCTGCGCGAGGCCCTGGAGAACCTCTCATACCGCGAGCGGCGGGTCTTGGAGCTGCGTTACGGCCTCGGTGGTGAGCATCCCCGCACACTCGATGAGGTCGGCCGTACGTTCAACGTCACCCGCGAGCGCATCCGTCAGATCGAGAACCAGAGCCTGAAGAAGCTGCAGACGCTCGCAGAGGCCCAAAAGCTCCGCGAAGTGGCCTGACGGTCTGAGGGCGCCGCGGCCGGCGTCATCGTCGGCTTACGTGCTGGCGCACGCTTCGCCTCCTGCTTCCTTGGCCGCGACGCTCTCATCCTCGTCAGGGCCTGACGGACGGGGTGGGCGCT
>CAXMPH010000318.1:0-262 GCA_964195055.1 uncultured Chthoniobacterales bacterium
CGGATACATTATCGGTAGCAGCAACCCAGCTTACATCGATATCATTTGGGCTGGTCGCAGTGGCTAAAACTATTCCTGAGAAAACTGGCGCAACGGTGTCTGGACCGCCACCACCGCCACCGCCACCGCCACCGCCGCCACCACCACAGGCAGCAAGCAAAAGCACGAGAAAGATGGGAGCGATGCCCCGGACGTTTAAGCGGTGGAAAATATTGATATACATGAAAGATTCTCTGAATTAACCGGTGAACCGAAATAAGCG
>CAXMPH010000318.1:339-568 GCA_964195055.1 uncultured Chthoniobacterales bacterium
TTCTATTAGTCTGGCACAACAATAGCAATTTTGAAGGTAAATATTTATCACGACCTTATATGTGTCGGATTAAGGGGTCGGAGGTACATGAGAATGATTCCAAGGCACCTCCGCCCCCTTAAATTCTGCTATATTAACTTGATCAATTCAGTAAATATTGTGTTGGTTCGATATGGATATGTCATCAAGACTAAATAATAAGAACATCGGCAAAGTTAGCATTATATGC
>CAXMPH010000319.1:0-257 GCA_964195055.1 uncultured Chthoniobacterales bacterium
GTATAAGGATACAAAAACACAATTGCACTTCAAGCTTTTGAAAACCATAGGCCCCCTTTCGCTATTTAGCGGCTCTGGAGAAAGCTGGTGGAGCATACCGGAATCGAACCGATGACCTCCTCAATGCCATTGAGGCGCTCTACCAACTGAGCTAATGCCCCATTCTCGCCACAGCTTTTCCATTTTTTCACAACAGAAATCGGAACAGCAGTCACCGTTTGGAACGCGCGCATCCTAGGCCTTAACACTACAGTCAT
>CAXMPH010000319.1:267-568 GCA_964195055.1 uncultured Chthoniobacterales bacterium
TATTCCTTAAAAACGCGCTCAGCAACCCCTTTTTCCCGCCCTGCCGAAGTCTTCATAGTTGTGCAAAGGCCGCTTTAAAGGATTGTCTCAATAGACCGGCGTTTATTATTGCTGGGTGATCACCTCACAAATACAATGGCTAAATATGAAATACAGAGGTGAATTATTCCTAATACCGGTTTTGTTGACGTGCCTTGTTTTCTCAGTTGACGAAAATTTGCAGGCTAAGGAAAAAACAGGTGGTACAGGCTCGTCAAAAGGGTCGCTGGTCATTGTGGGGGGTGGAACAACGACGCCTATG
>CAXMPH010000320.1:0-564 GCA_964195055.1 uncultured Chthoniobacterales bacterium
CGTTGCGGAAACCCTGATCCCAAAGATCTAAAGCAGGGCCAGAAACCCGATGCCGAAATCATCGAGACAGCCATGCGTGCTGCCTTCCCTGCCCTTCAGGAAAAAGTTCCCGTCCTTGATGACCAGAACCAACCTAAAATGAACGATGGTGTTGCTGAAATGCAATACAAACACCAGATGGCCAAGGAAACCATCAGTGCCAGCCTCGGAAGCGAGTTCCTGACCACTGCCGTTTGGGCTTTGTTAATTGGCCTTATCGCCATCATGATCTACATCACCATCCGCTTCGAGTTCTCGTTTGCCCTGGGTGCCTTTGCGGCCCTTCTGCACGATATCCTGATCTGTCTCGGTATTGTGATCTTCACAGGCCAAGAGATCTCCCTGATCCACGTGGGTGCCTTCCTCACGATTGCCGGTTACTCGATCAACGACACCATTGTTGTCTTCGACCGTATTCGTGAAGACCTCCGCTCACGCCGTGGTAATGTCCAGGACGTCATGAACCACGCGATCAACGCCACACTCTCCAGAACGGTGCTCACCTCGCTAACGACGTTTGTAGCC
>CAXMPH010000321.1:0-551 GCA_964195055.1 uncultured Chthoniobacterales bacterium
GACTCCCCGATTTGCCGCATGACTTTGGCGGCAAAGAACGGGGGCGCCGCTGGTGGCGCAGCCTGGCCGAGCAACTCCCAGAGAGGGCGGTCATGGTTCTCCATAGAGGATTTAACCCCGAAGGCGAAGAAGAGTTGCCATCAAATGTCGCCCGGTTCGAGGTAACCTTCCAGCTGCCTCAGACGGGTTGGGTGGCGCATCTTCCTGAGGGCCTTAGCCTCGATCTGACGGATACGCTCGCGGGTGACCTTGAACTGGCGGCCGACTTGTTCGAGGACGGAGCGCTCGCGCTCGGTCAGGGTATCAAGGACATCCTTAATTTTGTCCTTGAGCAGGATGATGGCGGCGCTCTCAGCGGGGTTCTCCGCCGATTTGTCTTCGATGAAGTCGCCGAAGCTGGTGTCGTCGCTGTCGCCCACCGGCATCTGCAGGGAAATCGGAGTCTGAGCCATCTTGAGGACGGCGCGCACCCGCTCAACCGGCAGCTGGATCTCGTCGGCGATCTCGTCGGCGGAAGGTTCGCGTCCATACTCTTGCACCAGCTGCTTCTG
>CAXMPH010000322.1:0-274 GCA_964195055.1 uncultured Chthoniobacterales bacterium
GGAAACCAAAGCGCGGGATGAAGGGTGATCATCACCCCGGGTGACCGGCTTACGACCGGCCCGCACCGTGGTAAATTTCTTCCCGCGAAGTTCGAGGGAATCTCCTGGGGGGTTGGTGTAAGCGATGCCGAGGTCGTCGGGCGCGGCATAGGTGATGTTGCCCTCGCTGCTCACCTTCTCCCTCAGCCCGGGGGCACTGACGGTTTGGTGGAAGATGGCTTCGAGGGTGCGTGTTTGCTTTTGCGCGGTGAGGAAGCGCTTTTCGAGGGCGGCA
>CAXMPH010000322.1:287-549 GCA_964195055.1 uncultured Chthoniobacterales bacterium
GCCTCCCGGAAAAAGGATGGGGACGAGCAGGAGGAAAAAAAGTTTAGGATTGGTCACAGCGAAGCGAAGAAAAGTGATACCACTGTTGCGGGTAGGCAGTAAACAGGGGAACAAGGGCAGCCGCGACCTCCTCCGTATAATGGGTCAGAGTCGCGGCACGGCCATCGGCTCTCCAAACCGGCTCAATAGTGCAGCGTGCCTCGATATGGTATTGGCCATCGGGTTGGCGAGTGATGCCTACGGGTACAATCGGGCAACCCGC
>CAXMPH010000323.1:0-530 GCA_964195055.1 uncultured Chthoniobacterales bacterium
TCGAGGCCGCCAACGCCGATATCGAGCATCCTGAGCGCCTTCTGGATCACTTCCGGGAAAGTGCGGCCGATCGCCATGACCTCGCCGACGCTCTTCATCTCGGTGCCGATTCTGGACGACGCGCCACGGAACTTGCCGGTGTCCCAGCGCGGAACCTTGCAAACGAGATAATCCATCGCCGGCTCGAAGAAGGACGTGGTGCGGCGGGTGATGGCGTTGGGAATCTCGGGCAGGGAATAGCCGATGGCGATCTTGGCGGCGACATAGGCCAGCGGATATCCCGTCGCCTTGCTGGCGAGAGCGCTGGAGCGCGACAGGCGGGCGTTCACCTCGATCACCCGGTAGTCGCCGCTCTCGGGATCGAGCGCATACTGGATGTTGCATTCCCCGATGATGCCGAGATGGCGCACCGTCTTGATGGCGATGCTCCTGAGCCCTTGATATTCCTCGTTGGTGAGGGTCTGCGAGGGCGCGACGACGATGGAATCCCCGGTGTGGATTCCCATCGGATCGAAATTCTCCATATTGAA
>CAXMPH010000324.1:0-527 GCA_964195055.1 uncultured Chthoniobacterales bacterium
CTGGCTGTCGTGGGTTCAAATCCCATCGCCCGCTCCAATTTCGTATCGTGGCTGGTCTGCTCGGGGGGTAACGTCAAGAAATATAATGAATTTTCATGAAATCATGGCGAGAGCCCATGTAGCTCAGTTGGTAGAGCACGTCCTTGGTAAGGACGAGGTCACGCGTTCGATCCGCGTCGTGGGCTCCATTTGATCTATATTGAGTTTTGAAAATGAAGTATTCATTTTCTGAATGCTGGTGAAGGAGAGGCGGGTATGGCGAAGGCGAAATTTGAGCGGAAGAAGCCGCATCTGAATGTGGGCACCATTGGGCATGTGGACCATGGCAAGACGACCTTGACCTCGGCCCTCACGAAGGTGATGGCGGATTTAGGGAAAGCGACGTTTGTGCCGTATGACGAGGTGGCCAAGGCCAGTGAAAGCCAAGGGCGGCGGGATCCGACGAAAATCCTCACGATTGCCATCTCGCATGTGGAGTATGAGACCGGCAATCGCCATTACGCGCACGTGGACTGTCCGGGCCATGC
>CAXMPH010000325.1:0-229 GCA_964195055.1 uncultured Chthoniobacterales bacterium
CAGGATGAGGGGCATGTTTATTAGATAAACACTAGGAAAACACCAAGTGGGGCATGGAGCCGGGTGCCGGAGTCGAACCGACGACCTGCTGATTACAAATCAGCTGCTCTACCACTGAGCTAACCCGGCCTGATGCGGAGCATCAGGTTGGAGATTCACCTCCGCTTGCCTTCGGCCTGATGCGGAGCATCAGGTTGGAGATTCACCTCCGCTTGCCTTCGGCCTGATG
>CAXMPH010000325.1:239-521 GCA_964195055.1 uncultured Chthoniobacterales bacterium
AACCCTCATTATCTCAAATGCGGCAAGGGCACCGGAAACCGAGGAATTGAGGCTCTCAGATCCTTCGGACATCGGTATGGAAGCCAGAACATCACATCGCTGTGATGCCAGTTGCGAGAGGCCGCCTCGCTCTGCGCCGATGACAACAGCGACCGGCTCTGTGAGCAGATCGAGGCCGAATAGGCTCTCATCACCAGATGCGTCCAAACCGACAATCCAGACTCCAAATTCCTTGAGCCTGCTCAATCCCTCGGGGATGGAGCCGATGATCGCCACCGGAAG
>CAXMPH010000326.1:0-519 GCA_964195055.1 uncultured Chthoniobacterales bacterium
GCATACGCTACGTAAGTTGAATGAGCTGCGGGCAAAAAATATAGATAGTTATGTGATTACACAGGGTGAACGGAGTAATGGCATAGCACTTGGCTATTTTGTTGATCAGAATACAGCTAAGCAATCGGCCTTAAGATTGCAAAACTCGGTTAAAAAGGCCGGTTATGAGGCCAAAATGCTAGAGGGCGAGCGAACTCGAAAGGAATATTGGGCGATATTGTCGAAAGAGAGTGAGTTGTTATTTGGTGATGAGTTGTGGCGCAAGCTTAAAATAAAGCAGCCGCAACTACAAAAACGAAATAACTTGTGCAAGGACGTTGCACCTGTCGGCTAGTTCGCATAGAATTGCGGCCTTCAAAAATGACGTGTGAATATGCTGGCGTAGCTCAGTTGGTAGAGCAGCTGATTTGTAATCAGCAGGTCGTAGGTTCGACTCCTATCACCAGCTCCATATTTTCCACTGTTGTTAACTCTATTCTATAGATTGTTCTGGCAAGTGTCGGAATAGCCAAGGAAAGT
>CAXMPH010000327.1:0-509 GCA_964195055.1 uncultured Chthoniobacterales bacterium
GTAGCGTGGAGAGCGGATTGTCAGGGACCATTGCGGATATGGAGTCTGGTCGTGCATGTGCCGTGATTCTCAGTGGGATGTCGGAGATCAAACCGTCGGTTTGACTGTCATCTGCCGAGTACGTGCTTTCGTCAGCACCGGCAGTCCATGACTGAATGTAGTCAGGGTCGCTGAGAACGGGGATGTCTTGCATGGCCGCAATCGCCGCTTCTTCACGTGCATCGATAAAGAGTTCTGACTGTTTGGCAGAGATCATGGCTACCTGAAGAATGCAGGCGAGCAGCACCATGATGGCGACGATCGCAACCACAAATTCAGTCATAGCCTGTCCGGATTTACTGTTCATAGATTAGTGCCCTGTATAGGTCGTTCCACCACCGCCACCACCGCCACCGCCGCCGCCGGGACCGCTGGGGGTGAAACAGCCGTCGGGATTGGCGGCTATCCAGGCGATGCCTTCCATCCGAAATGCCACTTGCTCCCATGTTCGGAGTTGGGAGCAATACCAG
>CAXMPH010000328.1:0-504 GCA_964195055.1 uncultured Chthoniobacterales bacterium
TGTCGACTGCCGAATCAGTGTCAAAAATTGCATGTGGCAAACGTTCGAAATTAATCACGATTTCCGAGACACGGTTTTGCAGACGTTTGCCGGTGCGCAGATAAAACGGCACACCTGCCCAGCGCCAGTTGTCGATATTGACGCGCATTGCGACGAAGGTTTCATTTTTGCTGTCGGCATCGACGCCGGGTTCGTCGGTATAAGAAGCAACCACTTCATTGTCGACTGCGCCGGAGCGATACTGGCCGCGGACAATATTTTTGTACATCTTCACCGCTCAGTTTGCGTAGTGAGCGCAAAACTTTAAGCTTTTCGTCGCGCACCGCATCGGGTGTATCTTGCGTAGGCGCTTCCATTGCGATTATGCAGAGCAGTTGCAACAGGTGATTTTGCACCATATCGCGCAATGCACCGGTGTGATCGTAAAATTCACCACGACCTTCGACACCGAGTGTCTCGGCTACTGTTATCTGTACATCACGAACATGACCTCGCTTCCAGAGG
>CAXMPH010000329.1:0-504 GCA_964195055.1 uncultured Chthoniobacterales bacterium
GCGGGCACAACGGCGCCGGGGATGATAGACTCGTAGCCGTTCTCTTCCAATTCGAGCGCTAGCTCCTTGCCGCCAGTGCGCACGATGCGGCCATCCATGAGCACATGGACATAGTCGGGCACGATGAAGTTAAGCAGGCGCTGATAGTGGGTGATGACGAGCTGGGCGTTGTCCGGGCGCTTGAGCCTGTTCACGCCAGTGGCGACGATCTGTAGCGCGTCGATGTCGAGGCCGGAATCGGTTTCATCGAGGATGGCGAGCTTCGGATCGAGCACTGCCATCTGGAAAATTTCGTTGCGCTTCTTTTCACCGCAGGAAAAACCGTGGTTGACCGGCCGCTTCAGGAAGTCCTCCGGCACGTCCAAGATTTTCATCCTCTCCCTCACGAACTTGAGGAACTCCACAGCATCGAGTTCAGGCTGGCCGTGGTGTTTACGGATCTCGTTGTAGGCGGTCTTGAGGAAGTAGGTGCTGTTCACGCCGGGAATCTCGACGGGATATTGG
>CAXMPH010000330.1:0-504 GCA_964195055.1 uncultured Chthoniobacterales bacterium
CTCCTCGGCCAAGACCTTGGTGAACCCAAGTACCCCGTGCTTGGAGGCGACGTACGCGCCCTGGCCCGGGTACCAACGCTTGCTCGACGTGGAGGCGATGTTGAGGATGAAGCCCGCCCGGCGCTCGATCATGGCGGGAAGGACGGCCTTGGTGCAGAGGAAGACGCCGCGCACGTTCACCGCCATCGTCTGGTCGAACTCCTCAAGCGAAGTCTCAGCGATCGGCTTGAGGATGAAGTAGCCCGCGTTGTTGACCAGGATGTCGATGCCACCGAACCGCTCTACCGCCTTGTTGACGGCCGCATTGACCAGGTCCTCGTCCCGTACGTCCACCACGACGCCAATGGCATCGCCCCCGGCCGCCTTCATCTCCTCCGCCGCGCTGTAGATCGTGCCCGGGAGCTTGGGGTGGGGCTCCGCGGTCTTGGCCGCGATGACGATGTTGGCGCCGTCCGCCGCCGCCCGCAGCCCGATCGCCTTGCCGATGCCACGGCTTGCGCCGGT